>JAAWCR010000103.1 GCA_022793355.1 Lawsonibacter sp.
CAGGGTTTTAGCGTCCAGGTCGCAGAACCAGGTCTGGGACATCCCCAGCCGGTTGTCGCACAGAATGATGGCTCGGCGCATGTTCTCCGACCAATCCCATCCGTAGGCGTACTCCAGCTTGTCCACTCCGGTGCCCGCCAGAATGTCCTCTGCCTCGCCGGTGTCCAGATGGTAGAGGAAGGGGTACTCGGTATAATCCATCTGTGTCCCTGTGGACAGGCGGAGCAGCAGCACATCGGCGCGGCCGGGGACGGAGGAAAGATTCCAGTCCCACGCGTGCTCACCCTCCTCGTCCCAGGCGCGGTGGTCCCCGGAGAAGTAGTCCAGCTGCCCGTCCCGGACATACCAGTAAAACTCCCCCTGATAGTGGAGGTCTCTGAATGTTATGTCAACCTTGCTGGTGTGCATGTCCACCTCCACCGGGACCAGCTCCCCGTTCCAGGGCTCCCAGAACTTGGCGTCCAGAAGGGTTTTCCAGTCTTCGTCCCAGGTCAGGTCGGTGAGCAGGCCGTTGGAGAAGCCGTACCGGCGGCTGTCCATTTTGATGTACTGGGCCTTGACCAGTTCGCCGATGTCGGCTTGACTCAAGTCGGGGCCGTCCGGGCTGACACTGCCGCTGGGCACCTGTTCCCGCTCCTCCATCCGGAAGAAGGACAGCACCGCGGTCCGCAGCTCCGGGCTGGCCGCCAGGGCTACGGTGAAAAGGCAGGCCACCGCCAGCCCCGCCGCCAGCAGGACGTTGATCACCCGGCGGGCCGGGATATGCCGTTTTTGAGGCTGCGTTCGGTTCATAATCCGCTCCTTTAGTTCCGTGCCAGGCGTAATCTGGTCCATGGCCCGGCGGTAGTTGTTGATGTTCATGTCGCACCCTCCAATTCGATTTTCAGAAACTCCCTGCCCCGTTTCAGCCGCATCTTCACCGCCGACTGGCTCAGCTTTAAAATTTCGGCGATTTCCGCCACCGAGTAGCCCTCGTAGTAGTAGAGATGGATGGGGAGCCTGTACGTGTCCGGCAGATTTGCCACTGCGCTGAGGGCTTCCCGCTCCTCCGGGGCGGCTGTGGGGAGGGTGTCTTTCAGCTCCGTCACCCGCTTCCGCCAAAAGCCCCTCAGCTGGTCCCGGCACAGGTTGGCCGCTACCTGGAGGAGCCAGCGTTTTTGGTGTGCCTCGTCCGCAAAGTTGGGGGCGCGATACAGCAGACGGAGAAAGACCTCCTGGGTGACGTCCTCTGCGTCGGCGTGCCGGCCCAGGTAAATCATGGCCAGGCGGTAGACCGCCGCGCCGCAGATATCGTAGGCTTCCTCGAATTGGCGGGCGCTGATTGTTTGCTTCATCCTTCGACCTCCTTTCACAGATAAAACGATTCCGGCGGGGGAGAGGTCACAAACAAGCGGAGATTTTTTTAAATCGCCTTTATGCGGGTCCATCGGGCGGCCGGAGAGAAAACGAGCTGTAATATACTGGGAAAAATGACGCTTTGTTGCTATGAGTATACCAAAAAAGAGGGGAAATCACCAGAAAATTTCATGTTAATGACAATCGTTGATTTGTTTGGAAAAATTGGAGATAAACTTAAAAAAAGCCGGTTATATTGCAAGAAAGAGGAAAATGGAGAGAAAAATGATAATTTATCCTGTAAAAGCGGATGAAAATTGCGGTAATATTTGTGCAATTGTCCATTGACGAAACAGGGATAAATCTGCTATGCTAAGCACACATCCTAATGAATAGGGCGGAGGTACGCGATATGTATAGTCAGGAAGCCGTCGTAAACAACCAGGTCGGTCTCCATGCCAGACCCGCTACATTTTTTATCCAGAAGGCCAATGAGTTCAAAAGCTCTATCTGGGTGGAAAAAGAGGAGCGTAAGGTCAACGCGAAGAGCTTGCTGGGTGTGCTGTCCCTCGGTATCGTCAAGGGCACTCCCATTAAGCTGATTGCCGATGGGGCTGACGAGAAGGAAGCAGTTGAGGCTCTGTATAAGATGATCTCTTCCGACTTCTCCGAGTAACACTGCAAATCATCCTAAAAAGGCGCCGCAACGCGGCGCCTTTTTGATATTTCCACTGGGGGGATATCTGTGACCTTTAAGGAGCTGAAGGAAAAGGCCCACAGCTTGCCACTGAAGCCGGGGGTCTACATTATGCAGGACGTTCAGAGCACCGTAATCTACGTGGGGAAGGCCAAGGCGCTGAAAAACCGGGTGAGCCAGTATTTTCAGGACTCCGCTTCCCACACGGAAAAGACCCGGGCTATGGTGTCGCAGATCGACCACTTTGACGTTATCATCGCAGACAGCGAGTTTGAGGCCCTGGTGCTGGAGTGCTCCCTTATCAAGCGGCACCAGCCCCGGTACAACATTTTATTAAAGGACAGCAAGGGCTATCCCTACGTCCGGCTGTCCAAGGAGGCTTATCCCAAATTTTCCCTGGCCTCCAGGGCGGCGGAGGACGGCGCGCGGTATTTTGGGCCCTACGCCGGTCGCCACAGCACCCAGGGCATCATCGACGCCCTGCGCACCGCCCTGCGCCTGCCCTCCTGCAACAAGAAATTCCCCCGGGATATCGGCAAGGAGCGGCCCTGCCTCAATTTCCACATGGGCAAGTGCGACGGCTACTGCCGGGGGGACGAGCTTCAGGAGCAGCACGGCCAGGCCATTGCACAGGCGGTGTCCCTGCTGGAGGGCCGGTTCAGGGACGTACAGAAGGACCTGACCGAGGAGATGGAACGGGCGGCGGAGGAGCTGCGCTTCGAGCGGGCCGCCGAGATTCGGGACCGGCTGCGGGCAATTGAGCTGCTGGGCAAACGGCAGAAGGTGATTGCCGGTTCCTTGGCTGATACTGATGTCACCGGCTTTTTCCGGGGGGCGGCCAAGAGCTGCTTTGTGGTCCTCCACTACATGGACGGCGAGCTGGCCGCCAAGGACTTCGACCTGTTGGAAACCCCAATGGAGGAAGAGGAGGGGGCGGTGCTGTCCTCCCTGCTGCGGGAGTTCTACGTGGGCCGCACCCGCCTGCCCAAACAGATTTTGATTCCCTGTGAGCTGCCCGACCAGGTGCCCCTCACCCGGATGCTGTCGGAGCAGGTGGGCTGTCGGGTGGAGCTGGTTACCCCCCAGCGGGGGGCCAAGATGGATTTAATCAAGCTGGCCAACCAGAATGCCCGGGAGGAGGTGGAGCGGGCCACCACCCACGAGGAGCGGCGGAACAAGCTGCTGGAGGCGCTGGGGAAGATGCTCAGCCTGGAGGCTCCGCCCAAACGGATGGAGTCCTACGACATCTCCAACCAGGGGGCCAGCGACATTGTGGCTTCCATGGTGGTCTATGTGGACGGCAAGCCGCTGAAACGGGACTACCGCCGGTTTAAGCTGAAGGACATGGTGGGGCCTGACGACTACGCCTCCATGGAGCAGGTGCTCACCCGCCGGTTCCGCCGGTATCTGGACGGGGATGAGAAGTTTTCGGACAAGCCGGATTTGCTGCTCATTGATGGCGGGCACGAGCATGTAAAGGTGGCCCGGCGGGTGCTGGAGGCCCTGAATTTGAATATTCCCGCCTTCGGCATGGTGAAGGACGACCGCCACCGTACCCGGGCTCTGGTTCACCCCGATGGCCGGGAGATCGGCATCCAGTCCATCCCGGCGGTGTTCGCGCTGATTGGGCAGATCCAGGAGGAGACCCACCGCTTCGCCATTGAATACCACCGCCAGCTCCAGGCGGGACACGTAAAAACCTCCGTTCTGGACAAAATACCCGGGGTAGGGGAGAAGCGCCGCCAGCAGCTTTTGAAACACTTCAAAACCGTTAAGGCCATCAAAGCCGCTTCCCCGGAGCAGCTTCAGGAGGTCGTGCCCAGGAATACAGCCCAGGCGGTGTATGAGTATTTTCACGGCGAGGACAGCAAAGAGGCCTCCTTGCAAAGGGAGCCTTTGGAGAAAGGAAGGTCGTAATGCGCATTATTTCTGGTACAGCCCGAGGCAGAAGGCTGAAGGAGCCCCAGGGGATGGACACCCGGCCCACCACCGACAAGGTGAAGGAGTCGCTGTTCAACATCGTTCAGTTTGAGCTGGAGGGCCGGCGGGTGCTGGACCTCTACGCCGGCACAGGCCAGCTTGGTCTGGAGGCCCTGTCCCGAGGGGCGGAGCACTGTACCTTTGTGGACCAGCGCCGGGAGGCGGCGGCCCTGGTGAGGGAGAATATAAGGCTGTGCCGCTTTGAGGACCGGGCGCGGGCGGTTCAGGAGGAGGCGCTGTCCTTTCTGTCCTCCTGCCGGGAAAAATTTGACGTGGTGTTTCTGGACCCGCCTTATCAGAGCGGTTTGTTGGAAAAATCCTTGGAAATCCTGACACGGTTTGACATTTTGCGGGAATATGGTATAATAGTGTGCGAGAGTGGGACGGAATGGACGGTCCCACCCCTGGCGTCCCCCTATGAGGCGGGGCGGGAGTACCGGTATGGACAGATCAAACTGACAGTCTGCCGCCGGGCCGGGAGCGTGAAACGATGAGCACAGCCATCTATCCGGGCAGCTTTGACCCGGTGACCTTGGGACACCTGAATATCATCAAGCGTGCGGCTTCTTGTTTCGACAGCCTTGTCGTATGTGTTATGGTAAACTCCAAAAAGACGGGAATCTTTACCCCGGAGGAGCGGGTGGAGCTGCTGAAAAAAGCCACCGCCCGGTTTCCCAATGTGGAGGTAGACTTTTCTGACGAACTGCTGGCGGCCTATGCCAAGCGGCGGCGGGCTCATGTGGTGGTGAAGGGGCTGCGGGCGGTGTCCGACTTTGAGCAGGAGGTCCAAATGGCGGTGATTAACCGCAAGCTGAACCCTAAGCTGGAGACCATGTTTTTGGCTTCCAGTGAAAAATACACCTATCTCAGCTCCACCATTGTCAAGGAAATGGCCCGGTATGGGGCCAATCTTCGGGAATTTGTTCCTAGGGAGATTGTGGATGATGTAACCCGGCGCATGAGCGAGATGGAAGGAAAGGAAGGCTGACATTATGGCGAGCGGTGTGGAAGAATTATTGGACATGCTGTTTGAGATGGTTGACGATGCGAAAAATGCTCCCCTGTCTACCGACAAATTTGTCTTGGAGCGGGACCAGGTGCTGGACTTGATTGACGATATTCGCAGTCAGTTTCCCATGGAGCTGACCGAGGCCCGGAAAATGATGGCCCGCCGGGCGGAGATGGAGGCGGAGGCCAAGCGCAAGGCCGACGCCATTGTCCGCTCTGCCGAGGAGCGGGCCAAGCAGCTGCTGGCCTCGGACAGCATTGTCCTTCAGGCTCGTCAGCGGGCAAACGACATGATGCGCCAGGCGGAGGAGCGCAGCCGGGAGCTGAAACGCTCTGCCAACGACTACTGTGAGGACGCCCTGCGCCGTACCGAGGAGGCTGTGGCCGAGGCGTACAACGAGATTAAGCAGTCCCGTTCCCGCTTCCGGGCGGCCGCGGCCGCCATCTCCGCCTCGCCCCCCAGCGGGCCGGCCCCGGGGGGAAGGAGTGTCTACGACGCGGCGGCGGATCAGAATTAATTGAATACCAGATCTGGACCGGCCCTCGCGAAATGGACAGTTTCGCGGGGGCTGGTTTTAGAAAGCTGTACCGTTGCGCCGGAGCGATTGGTACAGCTTTTTACCATCAAAGATTCCTTTCAGGATAAAGCCGGCGGGAAAAATTTTTCGCAGGATGAAAAAAAGAGCCCCTGTGCGCCGTGTTATAGGTGAAGGGAGTTGAGGAGCATGGTCTCGACCGGTACCGAAGAGACTGTATGCCGCCTTGTGCGGGAGTACAGCGATATGCTGCTGCATCTGGCCTGTACACGCCTGTCCTGCGTGAGCGACGCGGAGGACGCGGTGCAGGAGGTGTTTCTGCGATTGCTGACCGCTCCCGTCTCATTCCGGGACGCCGGACATGAGAAGGCATGGCTGATCCGTGCGACCCTTCACCGCGCCAGCGACATTCGCCGTCAAGCGGAAAAGCGGAATCTTCCCCTGGAGGAAGCGGCTCAGCGGGAAGCTCCGGAGCCGGAGACAGAGCTGCTCCGGGCTGTGCAGGCCCTGCCAGAGAAGTACAGCGCCGTGATCCACCTGCACTACTACGAGGGATATTCCATCAGAGAGATTGGGAAGCTGCTGGGTCTGCCCGCCGCAACGGTGGGAACCCGGCTGGCCCGTGGCCGGGATCGGCTGCGGAGCATGCTGAAGGAGGAAATCGAATGAACTGGGGCGAATACCGAAAGGCGATGGAGGCGCTTCCCTTTTCCGACGGGTTTCAGGAACGGACGGAGGAGCTGGTGCGCCGAAGTATCCAATCAGAAAAGGAGTGTATTTCCATGAAAAAAAGAGGTTTTTATCGTATTCTGGCTGTGGCCGCCGCTGTGGCCATGCTCACCGTGTCCGCCTACGCCGCCTCCCGGTGGCTCAGCCCCGCCCAGGTGGCGGATATGGTCGGAAATCCCGCGCTGTCTCGAGCCTTTGAAGGTGAGAACGCCGTGAAGATGAATCAATCGGTGCAGACCGGCGACCTATCCGTCACACTGGCGGGCATGGTGTCCGGAAAGAACCTAAGCGACTGGACGGACGAGGCCGACCAGTCCCGTACCTATGCGGTGATGATTTTGGAGAGCCTGGATGGTACGGCGCTGAACGTGGAGAACTTCCCGCTGGGCCAGTATACCTTTACGCCTCTGGTGGCTGGATTTACACCCTGGTCGGTGAACAGCTGGACCCTCGATACCGGTGTCTCCCTTCTGGAGCAGGATGGGGTGCTGTACTATCTGCTGGACGTACAGAACCTGGAGATGTTTGCGGACCACACGGTATATGTGGCCTTCTACCAGGGCGCGTCGCCCAGCCTGGATTACTTTGTGATGGCGGAGGACGGTACAATCTCCTTCGCGGAGAAATTTGAGGGCCCTCGCGCTCTGTTTACCCTTCCTCTGGAGCAGAGCAAGGCCGACCCCGCCGCTGTGGAACAGTTTATGGACAACAGCGGATTTGACCGGGACTGGTTTACCACTGTCGCCCCTGTGGATGACAGCCAGCCCGCGCCGGAACCGGGGACAAGTAAGGAACCGTTTGGGTTTGTAGAGGAGTTCGATTAACCGGAGCGTCCAGCCGGGCGGCGCCGGCGAGAAGCAGTCTGAAGCGGGCCCCCGTCTTGTTGCGCGGGGGTCCGCTTCCTTTTTGCGGAGAAGCCCGATTCACATTTTCACCCGAGCCACATAGGATAGAACAGCCGTCAACGGCAAATTCAACAGGGAGGGGAGGCGTTTTCATGGGTATCGTGGTGGTACGTTCCCCCCGGTGTCTGCGGGGACTGCTGCGCAGGATTTTTAAGGTGAAATAGTTTTACGGTCAATTGCATACATAAGAACTCCCGGGCATATAGTGTCAACAAAGCGGAACTGTTCCTCCCATCCGGCAGGCTGGGATACAGGCTGAGACTCAATGTATGACAAGGGAGAGGATACCATGGAATTTGAACGTGATACTATAGTCAGCTATGAGACGGCGGCAGAGGTTACCCTGAGCCAGGAGGAGACGCTGGAGAGCATTGTGCCCGACGCCTGCCCCGATATCCTGCGCATCGTGGACGTCTGCGGCCAGGCGACCCTCAGCGGAAAACAAGCCCGGGAGGGAGCAGCCCAGGTCACCGGGATGGTGCGGGCCTCCATCCTCTACCAGCCCGAGGGAGGCGGCGGGCTGCGGCGCATTGAGGTGGGACTTCCCTTCACCTGTCAGGCAGAGGCTCCCGGGCTCACCGAGCGGGGGACCGTGCTGGCCTGTCCCCGGCTGCGCTGGGCGGAGGCCCGGGCTCTGAATCCCCGAAAGGTGCTGCTGCGGGTGGATCTGGCGGTGGATATCACCGCCTGCCAGCCGGTGGAGAAGGCGGTATGCGGCGGTGTGGCGGACGCGGAGGAAAACGACCTGTGCCAGCGGCAGTTCCAGGGGGAACACTATCTGCTGTGTGCCGTACAGGAGAAGCCCTTCACCTTCTCAGACCAAATCAGGCTCCAGGCCGGATCCGGGGAGGCCCCCATTCTGCTGGCCGCCCGGGCCCAGCCGGTGTGCACCGAGAGCAAGCTGATCGGATCCAAGCTCATCTTCAAGGGGATGGTGGAAGTGGACCTACTGCTTCAGGAGGCGGGAGGGGGGCTGTCCACCAGCCATGAGTCCATGCCCTTCTCCCAGGCCATCGAGGTGGCCGGGACCGACGGCGAGGGGGACTGCCAGGTGGAGGTGGAGGTTACCTCCTTCCAGTGTACCCCGGACACTGGAGACGGTCGGGAGATGGACGTCACCCTGGAGCTGCTGGCCCAGGCCCAGGTGCGCTGCCGCCGGCCGGTGACCCTGCTCCAGGACCTATACAGCACCAGCCATCTTATGGAGGTGGAGCGGGAGAACCAGCAGCTGTGCCGGCTGGGGGAGCAGTCGGTGCGGCCCCAGGCCGTGCGGGAGCTGCTTGAGACAGGTGAGCTGGTCCGCTCCGTGGTGGACGCCCGGCTGGCCCTGGGCCAGGTGGCCCAGAGTCGGGAGGGACGGGATCTGGTTCTGAATGTGGACGCCTGGATCACCGTGCTCTACCTGGACGAAAACGAGCTGGTCCAGTGCATCCGGCGGTCCATTCCCGTGACCTGCCGCCTGGAGTGTTCCGAGGGGGCCAGGTGCAGCTGTTCCTGCGCCTGCCCCGGCGAGGTGTTCGCGGCCCCCGCCGCTGGCGGGGTGGAGGTGCGCTTCACGGTGGAATTCCACTGCCTGACCACCGAGACAACAGCCGTCCCGGCGGTGACCTCTGCCCAACTGGGGGAGGCGCGGAACGGGGGAGAGGGCCAGCGGCCCTCGGTGGTCCTGCGCATGCCCGCCCCCGGCGAGGAGCTGTGGGATATCGCCAAGGCCCACGGAACCACCATGACACAAATTCTCCAGGCCAACGAGCTGGAGGAGGAGACCTTGCCCGTTGGACGCATGCTCCTTATTCCCAGTACCAGGTAAGCCAAGAGGCAGGCCCGTTTGGGTCTGCCTCTTATATTTATTTCGTATATAGCTTGACATGTTGCTAGCGATATAGTATGATGACTAGCAACGGGAGGTGAGGCTGTGTCCCCCAAAAGCCGGGCTGAGTATTATCGAAAACGGCGTGAAACCATTGGGCAGTTCAGTGTTCCCATGTCGCGAGAAAAGCTAAAGGCGCTGACAGAGAAATTAAAAAAACAGAACAAGACAAAGACCCAATGGCTCAACGAAAAAATAGACGAAGAACTCGGCCAATAAAAATAGGGTGCTGGCGACTGTCGCAAGTCCCACCAACACCCTATTACCACACCAAGGAGGAGCGGCAAATCTGATTATGCCACAACTCCTGGTGAAAATCAAGGAGTGGAACTATGGATATTCAAAAAAACCTTTTGGAATTGGAAGTTTCCGCCCAGCGCATTTCGGATGGCGTAGCGGCGGTCCGGATTATGGTCCTGGGCCTGGAGGGCATGGGGAGCGAATACACCGGCGCGTTCCACGCTGTTTGGAATTATCTCGCCGAAGCGGAGCGAGAATTTCAAAAACAGCTCGCTGTCTGTCTGGAGACGGTATAACAAAGAGAGGCAGGCCCGTTTGGGTCTGCCTCTCTTTTTCGCTCCATAAATCAGGTCTCCTGATCCTTGGCCTCCGCAATGGTGTCAATCAGGTCACACAATTCCTGATTTGTGTAATCCTTTCCGCTCTTTTTAATCAGCCGGCGCAGTTCATAAAGAACAGCTTGTTGTGTGTCCTTACGGTCCTTTTCGGTTCCCATGAATTTCACCTCCGCTGTTATTCAATTCTATTTATTTGCCTCTGCTACATTATTATAGCATGATTTTCACGGTGCTGCAAGGGGGAATTGATACAGAGGGCTCAGAGGGCCTCAGGTTAAATTTCAGAGGGTAGCTTTACTTGCAGGGTACTCCAATCATAGTCCAGTTCCATGCCGTGGACAAGGCTGTTGATGGGGAGAAAACATCGGACTTCGCCCATGCTTCCGTGTCCGTTGCTCGCACGAACGATGGTATAGCCGTCTTGGGTTACCACCGAGTCGTGCCAACTGCCGAGTGTGGAATACAGGAACGCGGCACATGGCAGAATGAACATTGCCAGCGTCAGAGCGAGAGCGCCGGATGAGTACGCCGCAGCCCTTGCAGGATGCTCGTTGGCCAGATGCTCCAATACCTTTGTACAACGGTGCATAGCCACTGCGAGCAGGACGATCAGAATAAAGTCCATTATATTGCGCGGGCCGCAGCGCCAGCCCATACCAAACCAAGGCAGTACAACCCCGCCTCCAAAGCGGAGCAGCGCCACCACCGACAGAGGAATGACCGCCTGGAGCAGCCGTTTATGTTCCAGTTTCATTGCCCTGCCTCCCGATATCAATTTTGTGCCCTCATTCTATCAGATAGGTGAGAAAAAGGCAAGCATTTTTTGACCCTCTGTTATATTCCACAGCTTATCCTCATACATTGTAAGGAAATACCGGCTGACAGTGAGGCCGAAGGAGGAATTGCAGTGGAAGATCGCAAAATCTATGAGGATATTGCGCTCCGTACCGAGGGCGATATCTACATCGGCGTTGTGGGGCCGGTCCGGACAGGAAAATCCACCTTTATCAAGCGCTTTATGGAAACCCTGGTGATTCCCAACATTGAAAACGTTTACCGCCGGGAGCGGGCCCGGGACGAGCTGCCCCAGAGCGGTTCGGGCCGGACCATCATGACGGCGGAGCCCAAATTTGTTCCCGAGGAGGCGGTTGCGGTACAGGTAGACGGGGGAGCGGCCTTCCAGATGCGGATGATTGACTGCGTAGGTTACCTGGTGCCCAGCGCGGTGGGTCAGCTGGAGGGGGAGACCGAGCGGATGGTGACCACCCCCTGGTTTGAGCACGAGATCCCCATGGCGGAGGCGGCGGAGATTGGCACCCGCAAGGTAATCTCGGAGCACTCCACCATCGGAGTGGTGGTCACCACCGACGGCACCATCACCGATATCCCCCGGGAGGACTACTTGGAGGCGGAGGAGCGGGTGATCTCCGAGCTGAAGGAGCTGGGCAAGCCCTTTGTGGTTCTGCTCAACTCCGCCAACCCCGCCTCCGAGCGGGCCAGGGCCATCCGGTCGGACATCGCCCAGCGGTACGACGTGACCTGCGTGGCGGCCAACTGTCTGGAGCTGGAACAGGAGGAGATCAACGCCATTTTGAAAAGCGTCCTCTACGAATTCCCGGTGAAGGAGCTGGACCTCTTCCTGCCCCCCTGGGTGGACGCCCTGCCCCAGGAGCACCCCATCAAATCTGCCCTGTACACCGCCATCCG
>JAAWCR010000104.1 GCA_022793355.1 Lawsonibacter sp.
ACGCTCTTTCCTGAGGAGCGGCCCGAGTACCCGGAGGGTCCCCGGAATCTGGCGGAGGAGGACAACGCGGCGGTGTTCACCCTCCACCGGGGGAAGAAATTAACCAACATCAGTGTTCTGGTTTTCCGTTCCCAAGGATATTATAATGGTGTGTCCCGATTCCCCAGCGAGGAGCTGGACCGGCCCCCGGAACAGGTTTACCACACCGTCCAGCACGCCCTGAAAATCGCCTTTTACAAGGCGGGGACCGCCCTCCTGGGCTGCCAGCCCCCCTGGGGCGCGCTGACGGGTGTGCGTCCGGTAAAGCTGCCCACCCGGTCGCTGCTGGCGGGGGCCACCCCAAAGCAGGCACAGAGGGAGCTGGAGAAGGAATACTTTGTCTCCCCTGCCCGGGCCGCTCTGGCGGTGGACTGCGCCAAGGCCAGCGTGGCGGCCCAGCGGTCATTAGGCCATCAAGAGGTTTCCCTTTACATCGGTATCCCCTTCTGCCCGACCCGGTGCGTCTACTGCTCCTTCGTCTCGGCGGACGTGGGCCGAGCCCTCAGGCTAATGGAGCCCTATCTGGAGGGTCTGATCCGGGAGGTGGCCGAGACAGGCCGGGTGCTGCGGGAGGCGGGGCTGACCGTCCGCTCCTTCTACATGGGAGGCGGCACCCCCACCACCCTGAGCGCGGAGCAGATGGACCGGCTGCTGTCGGAATGTGAGCGGCGCCTCCCCCTGGAAGGCTGCGCCGAATACACTGTGGAGGCCGGCCGGCCCGACACCATTACCAGAGAGAAGCTGGAGGTTCTGGCCCGGCACGGCATCGGCCGCGTCTCCATCAACCCGCAGACCCTGGAGGGGCACGTGCTGGAGGCCATAGGCCGCAGACACACCGCCGAGGATATCCGGACGGCTTACCGCCTGGCCCGGGAGGTGGGGTTTTCCAGCATCAACATGGATTTGATTGCCGGCCTGCCCCAAGACTCCTTCGATGGCTTCCGCCGCTCCCTGGAGGGAGTGCTGGCGATGGAGCCGGAAAATGTTACCGTCCACACCCTGGCGCTGAAGAAGGGATCGCGGCTGAGTGAGGAGGGCGGGGCTCTCCCCGGCGGGGACGAGGTGACCCGGATGCTGGACGTTTCCCGGGAGATATTAAAAACGAAAGGTTATATTCCCTACTATTTATACCGGCAGAAATATATGTCCGGCTCCCTGGAGAACGTGGGCTGGGCTCGGCCAGGGAGTGAAAGCCTGTACAACATCGTGATGATGGAGGAGCTGCAAACCGTGGTCTCCCTGGGGGCCGGCGGGGTGACCAAGCTCACCGGCGGGGGAAGGATTCTCCGCCTCACCAATCCCAAATACCCCCACGACTACCTGGCCGGGCTGGACCGGGTGCTGGGGCAGAAAGAAGCGATTCAATCCATTTAAGGGGGGCATTTTGATGGCCTATCAGTTACAAGAGATTAACCGGCGGGTGCGGACCGACGCGGAGGCGTTTTTGGCGGAGTGCGACGAGAACTACGCGCAGCGGGTGTCCTTAGCTGCGGACCGAATTCTGGCTAATCTGGAGCGCAGCCCCATTGTGCTGCTGTCCGGGCCCTCCGGCTCGGGCAAGACCACCACGGCCATGAAGATTGCCGAGGAGCTCCAGCGCCGGGGAGTAGGATCCCGGGCGGTGGCGATGGACAACTACTTCACCACGGTGGACCCCAAAACCGCCCCCCGGACCCCGGAGGGGGCCATTGATTACGAGTCTCCCCGCTGCCTGGACATGGATCTGCTCAGCGAGCACTTCTCCGCCCTGAGCCGGGGGGAAGAGATTGTCGTACCCCGGTTTGAGTTTGCCCGCCAGATGCGCAACGACAGCCTGGGCGTCCCGCTGAAGCTGGAGAAGAACGAGATTGCCATCTTCGAGGGGATTCACGCCCTGAACGACGAAATTGCCGGCCGCCATCCCGAGGCCGCCAAGCTGTACATATCCGCTCGCTCCAATGTGAACGAGGGCTCCGCCCTGCGTTTCAAGGGCACCTGGATGCGGCTGACCCGCCGCGCCGTCCGGGACTACAACTTCCGGGGCACCGAGGTGGCCCGGACCCTGGGGATGTGGGCCAACGTCCGCCGGGGGGAAAAGCTGTACATCTCCCCCTTCAAGGGCAAGGCGGACATCGTCTTTGACTCCTCCCTGCCCTACGAGGTCTCGGTGATGAGGCACTATGCGGTGCCCATCCTCCAGAGCGTCCCGGAGGACGGCGAGCGCCACGACGAGATGCTGGAGCTGGTCAGGGCCTTTGAATATTTCGAGGCGATTGACCCCTCGCTGGTGGCCCCGAACTCCCTTCTCCGGGAGTTCATCGGGGGCGGCTGCTACAAATATCATTAAACAATCTTGGAGTGAACCACATGCACTATGGACCCACCTATAACTCCCGGGACCTCCGCTACAAAAAACCCTACGGGGCGGTGGCCTCCGGGACGCAGGTACAGTTTACCCTGCGCCCTCCCCGGCAGGAGTGCTTCTGCCACGCCAGCCTCACCGCCCGGTTTGAAAGCCGGAGCAACGAGATCCTCCTCATCAAAATGCCCTGGGCCGGGTTTGAGCTGGGCCGGGACATGTTTTCCGCCGCCCTGGATACGGAGGGCTATGTGGGTCTGGTGTGGTACTCCTTCCGGCTGGAGCAGCTGGACGGCCGCTGGATGGAGTTGGGCCCCTACCAGCTCACCGTCTACGACGGGGAGGAGGCCGTGCCAAGCTGGTTTGGCGAGGGCGTGACCTATCAGATTTTTCCCGACCGCTTCCGCCGCAGCCGGATTCCGGACCCGAAGGGCCTGGTGGGGGGGCGTACCGTCCACCAGAACTGGGAGGAATTTCCTGAATACCGCCCCGACGACCGGGGAGAGGTGCGCAACCGGGATTTCTTCGGCGGCGATTTTCAGGGCGTGCTGGACAAGCTGGACTACCTCAAGGGCCTTGGAGTGGAGACCCTCTACTTCAACCCCATCTTCGAGGCGGCGGAAAACCACCGATACGGCACCGCGGATTACAGCCGGGTGGACCCCATGCTGGGCGCCAACGAGGACTTTTCCCGCCTGTGCGGCGAGGCCCACAGCCGGGGCATGCGGGTAATGCTGGACGGGGTGTTCAACCATACCGGCTTTGTCAGCCGCTACTTCAACGGCGATGGCTTTTACCCCGAGGCGGGGGCCTATCAGAGCCAGGAATCCCCCTACCGCTCCTGGTTCAGCTTCTCACAGTGGCCGCAGAAGTACGACAGCTGGTGGGGCATCTACTCCCTGCCCGCCGTCAACGAGAACGACCCGGGCTATCAGGACTTTATCTTCAAAAGCGAGGACAGCGTGGTCCGCCGGTGGCTCCGGGCCGGGGCGGACGGCTGGCGGCTGGACGTGGCTGACGAACTGCCCGACAGCTTTGTCCACGGCATCCACCAGGCCGCCCGGGCGGAGAAGCCCGACGCGGTGGTGATTGGCGAGGTGTGGGAGGACGGCTCCAACAAGATAGCCTACGGTGTCCGCCGCAAGCACATCCTGGGGGGCCACTGTGACGGCCTGATGAATTACCCCCTTCGCTCCGCCATTCTCACCTATTTCCTGGGGGGCGGGGGCGAGGCCTTTGTAGAGGGGATGGAGACCATTCGGGAGAACTACCCCCCCTTCGCTTTCTACTCGGCCATGAACTCCCTGGACACCCACGACACCCCCCGCCTGCTCACCCTGCTGGGCGCCGGCGGAGAGTACCGGGACCAGACCAAGGAGTGGCGGGCACAGTTCCGCCTGTCCTCCAGGCAGCGGGCAAAGGGGAAGGAGCTTTTGAAGGCCGCGGCCCTGCTGCTGTTCTGCTTCCCCGGATCCCCCACGGTGTACTACGGGGACGAGGCGGGGATGGAGGGCTTTGAGGACCCCTTTAACCGCCAGACCTACCCCTGGGGCTATGAGGACCGGGAGCTGCTGGACTGGTATCGGGCCCTGGGCATGCTCCGCAGGCAGCGCCAGGCTCTGCGCCGGGGGGACATCCGGTATGTTCTGGGCAGGGGCCCTCTGCTGGCCTTTATCCGAGAAACCCGGGGGGAGCGTCTGCTGTGCGCCTTTAACGCTGGGGACGAGGCCCGCGCCTTTCCCTTTGACGAGGGCAGGCTCTGCCCGCTCCTGGGTGAGCCCCAGTTTTCCCAGAAGGACGGGCTGTACACCGTCGCCCTCCAGCCCCGGTCGGGGGCGGTGTTTACCGTGGAGTAGAGGGGGCGGCCCCGCCGGGGGAGGAAAAAACCCGCTCCGAAATGGAAGAAAAACGTATTGCAATTTGAGCCGGTCTTGGGTATAATGGGACGCAAGAGCGGTATACCCGGGCGCTCCGCGTGAGCGCCCTATTTATTAAAATTCAGGAGGTCACAAACATTATGAGAGAAGTTTATGTTGTCAACTGCTGCCGCACCGCCATCGGTTCCTTTGGCGGATCCCTGAAGGACACCCCCGCCGCCGATCTGGGCGCCACCGTCATCAAGGAGGCTCTGAACCGGGCCGGCGTGAAGCCCGAGAACGTGGACGAGGTCATGTTCGGCTGCATCCTCACCGCCGGCCTGGGCCAGAACGTGGCCCGTCAGGCCAGCCTGAAGGCCGGCATCCCCACCTCCGTTCCCGCCTACACCGTGGGTATGGTCTGCGGATCCGGCATGAAGTCCGTCATTGAGGCCGGCCGGACCATCGCCCTGGGCGACGCCGAGATCATCGTGGCCGGCGGCACCGAGAACATGTCCGCCGCCCCCTACGCCCTCCCCGCCGCCCGCTGGGGCGCACGCTTGGGCGACACAACGTTTGTGGAAACCATGTTCATGGACGGCATGTGGGACGTTTATAACAAATACCACATG
>JAAWCR010000105.1 GCA_022793355.1 Lawsonibacter sp.
AAGCTGCCGTTTTCCCACTGGCAGCGGAACAGCCCGCCGTACTTGTCGGTCACGGACCGAACGCTTTGCAGTCCCAAGCCGTGTCCCTCCTGCTTCGGCCCGGCGGGCAGCCCGTCCGGGCCGAACTCCACCCGCTGGGGGCAGGGGTTTTCCACGGAAATAATCAGTCTCTGGTTTTCGGTCAGCTCCACGCTCAGGCGGATGTTCCGCTGTTGTTGCGGAAGGTTCTCGCAGGCGTGTATGGCGTTTTCCAGGGGATTGGCCAGCACGATGCACAGGTCGGTTTCGTCAAAGGGGAGCTGTTCGGGCAGATTCAGCTTGAGCTCCACCGGGCAGCCGGCGTTGGCGGCCTGGGCCAGGTAGGCGGAGAGGACGGCGTTGACGGCGGAATTGGCGCAGGGGACAGCGGAGGAGATATCGTCCAGCCCGCCGGTGAGGGTCCGGACGTACTGATGCGCCCCGGCGGTGTCGCCCTGCTGCAGCATACCGTCCAGGGCGGCCAGATGGTGGCGCATGTCGCGGCGGTAGATGCGGCTCAGCTCCATTTTCTGCTGGATAGACTCATAATCCCGCCGCTGCAGCTCCATCTGCCGGGTGTTCTCATAGAAGCGCATCTGCCGCCAAAGGGAGTGAAAGATGGTGATGTAGGTCAGGGGCATCAAAATCATCACCAGGCAGAGGGTGCCCAGCCCGGCAGCGTCGGGCATAGGGGCGTCCACCGGGATGGCGGTGAACATAACCAGCAGATAATAGACGCCGCCCATCGTGGCGAAGAGCCACCAGCCCTTGTTGAGCTTGCGCTGCAATTCCAGGAAGGGGCGGCGCAGATAGCGCCAGATGAAGTATTCCGCCAGAGGAAAGAGCAGCAGGCGGGAGAGAAACAGTACCGCATAGGTTTCCCCGGCCAGCCGGTCCAGCAGATTGGTAAGCTGCATCAGCCAGAAGCACATGGTATCCGACAGGCAGAACAGGAAGAAATAGCGCCCGTTTCGGTATTCGGACAGCAAAAAGTACAGCAGCAGGGTGGGCAGGGTGCAGGTAAAGAAGGCCAGGCTCAGGATGATGCCGTGGCCCAGCCAGTACATCAGCAGAATATTGCCGCAGAGCAGAATCCCCGACACGGCGAAGCTGAGCGTCAGGGTGATCCGCCAGGAGAAGCGGGGCTTAAAGAGCAGCATAAGAAAAATAATCACGTGGAGCATGGACCACAGAAACGAGATATCCCGTAAAATTGTCATGGCTGTTTCTCCTTTTCACTGTTCAGCCAGTAGTCGTTCCACCGCTGCCTGGCCTGGGCGGACAGGGTCCGGGACAGGGGCACCCGTTTTCCGCCGTCCATCTGAAAGCAGCCCCGCTCAACCGAGGTGACATAGAACAGGTTGGCCGCGAAGCTGGCCCCGCACTGAAAGAACCTGGGGTCGGCCAGCAGGGGGGCGATCTCCTCGTGAAAGGGGCCCCGGACCGTCACACTGTCCAGCCGCTCCCCGCCGGCCAGATGGTAGCGCACCGTCCGGCGGTGCAGCTCCGCATACAGAATATCGTCCAGCCGCACCCTGCGCAGGCCGTCCTTCGTCTTTACCGTGACGCAGGCGGCCTTTTGCCGTTCCAGCTCCGCTGCCGCCCGGTCCAGCACGGGAAAGAGCTGTTCCGGGTCCGTGGGTTTGACCAGGTAGTAAAAAGCCCGGGTGGCGTAGGAATCTACTGCGTACTCCGGGGAGATGGTGAGATAGATGATAGCTCCGGAGCTGTCCAACTCCCGCAGGCGAATGCCCAAGTCGATGCCGGACAGCTCCGGCATAACGATGTCTAAAAGGTACAAATCGAAGGCCCCGTCCTCCTCCACTGCCTCCAGCAGGGCGCGGGGGGAGGAAAAGACAGACAGCTTGAGGGCCAGCTCAGGCCGGTCTGCCGCGTATGTGCGCAGCAGCTGAATTAAGGCGGCGCGCTGCTCTGCCTCGTCGTCGCACAGGGCGAGCTTAAGCATGGACACAACCTCCCTGGAATGCGGATTTTACGCAAAAACATACAGGATTTGCACATGGTGACAAAAAATTTGATTCATTTGCTACAATGAAAATACCATGTGAGGCAGAGGTATGTCAAGCAGGTTTTTCGGAGGGGATATCCCCTCCCTTGTTTCCGGGGACGCCCGGAAACAAAATTTTCCCAATGGGAGGGGGCTGCTTCTATGGAGATCAGGCGCCGGTCCAAAAACCGAACGCTGCCCAAGCCGCGGTCCGGCGGCAGTGTCTGGCCGGAGCAGGGCTGTCCCGCCTTCACCCGGAGGGAGGTCGGCCTGAACTGCGCGCGGGGATGCTGGTACTGCCGCTACGGCAACTTCCATCTTCGGGAGCGGGTGGCCTTGGATGTGGGGATTTGCTGCTGGCCGAAAAAGCAGATGGAGTAGGGGCTATTGCTCCGGCGCGGCCTTGCGCAGGCTGGCCTTCAGGGAGCGGATGGTCTCGGTGATGATTTGCAGCTCCCAGTGGGAGCAATCGGCCAGCAGCTGCTCCGCCTCCCGCTGGAAAATGGACTGGGAGGCCGGCAGGCTGTCGCACAGCAGCTGATCCGCCGTCACATCCAGGGCGTTGGCCAGGCTGATCAGGGTGGGCAGGCTCAGCTTTGTGGCGCCCCGCTCAATGTGGGAGATGTTAGACGGCTCCTGCTCCGCCAGCTCGGCCAGAGCCTGTTGGGTCAGCCCCTTGGATTTCCGCAGGCGGCGGACCCTGGTGCCAATCGCCTGATAGTCAAGGCCCATCCCTGTGTCCTCCTTAGAAAGTGGTTGAAGTCAAAAAAATCAGTATTGGTATTGTATATCCGAATCGGATATGTTAAAATGTTTTGTATATCCGAAAAGGATACAAATTAAATTTTTCGGCGCAGGCCGTCTGTTTGAGGTAGTGCAATGAAACGAAAAGGGGTAAACAACAGAAACGGCGGATTCACCATGGTCGAGATGCTGGCGGTGGTGGCGATTCTCATCATTCTGCTGGGCGTCTCCATGGTGTCGGTGGTCCGATACCGCGACCTGTTGAAGATTACCGAGCTGGACAACGCGGCCCGGGAGATCTACATGGCGGCGGAGAACCGGGCGGTGCTGCTGTCCGGGGCCCGGCGGCTGAACAATCAGGTGCGCACGGCGGGGGCCGAGGATGGGGGCCGGTACTACGTGTCCAAGTCCAGCCTGAACGCAGAGCTGCTGACCTCTGGCAGCATTGACCCCGCCCTCCTGGACGGCGGCGATTTTTATATCGTCTACAACCTGGACGGCGGCAGCGTAACCGACGTATTTTACGCCGAGGAATCCATGGCCGGTCTGGTGGACTCCGGCTTTTCCGAGTTCTATGCCAAGTGGGCCCAAAGCCGCTCCCAGCGCCTGGCGCTGAAGGACGAGATGCTGGTGGGCTGGTATAACGGCGCCGCGGCCGAGGGCGGGAATTTTGAGCCAGCTCCCCCGGAGAAGGCCTCCCTCAAGGTGATGATAAAAAATGAGGAGGAGCTCACCGTAACGGTGGAATACGCCGCCCCCGCCCCAGCGAAACTGACGGTAAAGCTGAAAGATAAGGTTTTGGCGCTTCCAGGCAGCGATATCATGGTTCCCGCCGGGACCGGCAGCTATACCTGGGTGCTGGACAGCCTGAATGGGACGCAATTCAAGACCCTGGGTTCTGGCGTCGCCCCCGGCGAAAATTTCACCGTCACGGCCACGCTCACCCCGCAGACCCCGGGAACTTTTACGGAGTTAACGGACAGCGATATCAACAACAGCCTGTTTCAGGAGGGGAGCAGCGAAGGTGTCGCCTATATCCGGTGTCTGCGCCATCTGCAAAATCTGGATGCCGGCTTTTCCGGTGTAACGGGCAAAACCGCAGCCATGCAGACCGACGATATCCGCTGCAAGGACAACGAGACCTACGGGAACGACGGGGACGGCTACGACTTCAAACCAATCGTCAACAGTAAGCTGACATCCTACAACGGCCGGACCCGGGAAATTCGGAACCTGTACGTAAGCGGCAAAACCTTTCAAGGTCCCGCCGGCCTCTTTTCCGAAACGGGGGGAGGTACAGGCAACACTCCCATGACGTTTGAAAATATCCGTCTGGTCAACGCTTCGGTGACCGCCACCGGGACAAACAACAGCGCGGGAGCGCTGGTAGGCTCCACCAGCGACGCCACCATCAAAAACTGCTGGGTCTACTGGGAGCCGGACGGGGACGTAACCAACCTGACGTCGCTGCTGGGCAGCGACGCGGGCGGCATCGACGGCTATCGCTACCAGATTAAGGGCGCCAATGCCGGCGGTCTGGTGGGATATTCCAAAGGCTATTGTAAGATTACCGGCAGTCTGGCGGCCACGCTGGTCCAGGGCGATACGAATACGGGCGGCCTGATTGGGAACTTTGATGGCAGCGATATAACGATTCAGTATTCCTATGCAGACTGCTATCTAAATGGAAGGGGCGGCGGCGTGGCCGGCTTAATAGGGCAGCTGGAGAATGGAAAGAGCGCGGTCCTCGCCAACTGCTATGCCGCCGGATACATTTTGGAGGGAGAGCGGGCCGCCGGATTGTGCCTGGGCTGGGGCGTCACGGACGCCACAAATGTATATTCCGTCTTGCGCTATCCCGGACGGATGGTGGAAAACACCCTCTATTTCCTGACGCAGAACCATAAGGTAGACACCCTGACCAACACTCATTTTTTAGGGAAGGAATCACAGCAAGTCGAAGCTAAGAACGGTAACATCAGCAGCACCCTCTACGCCGATATGGTTTCGGATGGTTTCATAGGCGAAATGGGGGCCGTCTTTGACCGCAAGGAACAGAGCGGCAGCCACCCCTACAACCTCCGGGAGCATCTTTTCCTGAACACCTACAGCTACCCCGGGCTGAACAACATGCCGCATTACGGCGACTGGGGCGCGGAGTTCCGGGAGCCCAGTCTGGTCTATTACGAGGAGTATGGGGACGGCAGCTGGGGGGTTTCCGGCGGCAACGCCAGAGACCTGATAAACAG
>JAAWCR010000106.1 GCA_022793355.1 Lawsonibacter sp.
CCCACTTAGAAAGGGGATTATTTTATGTCTCTGCCCAGCTTTCCCAATATTGACCCGCCCATCAAGCGGGAAGACGCAGTCAACCAGATTCTTTCCTCCATTGCGATGGAGGAGTTAGGAATGAGCCATATCCTGAACGCTGAGGGCGAGAAGCTGCAATATATCCTTGGCACTTTGCCCGGCCTCAGCGGCCCCGCCGCTACCGTAAAAGACGTGCTGAACGCCAATGAGAGTGTCAAGGATCTGCTAGAAACCGCCACGCAGAACCAGCTCCTTCTCAAATCCAAGATGCAGTGCGCGCTGGATACCACCCCCGCGCAGGGTCCTGCTGGCCCCGCTGGAGCCACGGGCCCCACTGGCCCCGCCGGACCCACTGGAGCCACCGGCCCCACCGGCTCCGCTGGCGCGACAGGAGCGGCAGGCCCCACAGGTCCCACCGGTCCCACTGGCCCTGCCGGCGCAACGGGCGCTGCCGGCCCTGCCGGCCCCGCCGGTCCAACGGGGCCTGCCGGAAGATATGCCCCAGGTATGGATGGCCCCACCGGTCCCACCGGCCCCACCGGCCCCACCGGCCCTAATGTCACAGCCACCTGCGCCCTTACCACAAATACTACCGAAGGCACCGTCCTCCCCGATCCATTAGGCGGCGGTCTATTAGGTGTCACAGTGCCTTTGCCGAATGTCGGGCAGAGTTCCAAAGATATTGGCATCGATAACGCCAGCGGCGAGTTTATTGCGAAGATAGACGGATATTTCCAGATTTCCTACAACCTTAATCCCTCCACACCGGTGGTAGGCACTGCCCAGATCGTAATCAACAATGAGGTCAATAAAGCCTCTGTCATGACTCCGCAGTTGGCCGCAAACCACTTCTCCGGCACGGTCCTGGTACCGCTGCGCAAGGGCGACAGAGTTTCCCTGCGGGTGATCAGCGCCGCGCCGGTCGTGCTGCCGGCTCGGTCTGCCGGGGCCTCCCTGTTTATGCTCCGCCTGAGCTAAGGCATAGGCTTTGGGAAAACGAAACCCGTGTGAACCGCAAAGGTGAAGCCATAAAAATATAATAGAGACACCTGAAGAAGAACAGAAATCGCTGGAACTTGTTGCATCGCGACAGGTTCCGGCACTAAAATGAGGCCTCCATTTCAAATCTGGGTGGTAACTCCAAAATTCATACTCCCTACTTTGCGTCGTTGTTTTGTAGGGATATCTGAATTCTACAGAAAATATTATGGGCAGTAATAGGAGGGACCAATACCAGTTAGATACCGCTAGACGATTGATGTAGAACAAGGTTACAAAAGCAAAGTTTCCAGTGGATGCGGCATCACAAATTTACCATTGGAGGTTTTACTATGATTTTTGTTGGCCTTGATGTGGCGAAGGATAAGCACAACTGTTCCATCGAGTATCTGCGCCCCGCCCGGGGAGACCTGTTCTGCGAGGCTACCCCAAAAAAGCTGGGCTGGAAGCTGTCTGTCATTCAGGCGGCTGTGACCGATACAGCAGGCAAAATGGTGGCCACCGGCACCTTTCCCTTCTTTATGACCCAGCCGGGAGAGGCATAAAAATAGGGCCCTATCGAGCCCTCAGTCTGTTTAAAGAAGCAACACCGGAAAAAGCCTCCTTTTTCGTTGCGGCGGGACAGGGTTTTTCGGCAGGCTGAAGCGCTCTTTTGACCCCCGTTTTTGTAATGCGACGGAGCGTCAAAAGTGAGCTTCCTGTTCCAGCCGTTTTTGCAGATTGTGTAGATCCAGAGCATGTTGGGACAGGCAGCTACACAGACGGTAGAATACCTGGGGGAAAGAATCAGAGGATTCGCTTTTCATAAAGTGGCCCTGATTGATTACGTACAGTGACAGTGCATCCAAAAGAAAAGCGTCCTCCATAATGTCTTGACGGGTTTCGTCAAAGTCTTTCTGCCCGTTGGTTTCTTTTAGTTTAAATATCGTCAATCACCTCACAGTTGTTTTACTATCGTTTGGTTGTAAAATTAACACTATCATACGATAGTAATCATAATTGTTTCAAGGTGATTTTTGTGTATTTTCCTAGATTAAAAGATTTGCGGCAAGATGCAGATAAAGGACAAAAAGAAATTGCGGCGCTATTGGGCATCGACCAGAGGACGTATAGTAATTATGAAACTGGAAAAAGGGAGATTTCAGTACATTTATTGATTATTTTGGCGGATTTTTATGGAACGACGATGGATTATATGGTAGGACGGGTGGACCGAGCACGCAAATAATAGTAAGCCGGGTCCAATTTTTGTATATAATATACCAGAAAAGATGATAAAAACTACCAGTTTCCTCAAAAATACTATTGACATCCCTGCAAGTTGGTGATAGGATAATTGCAATTTCATAGTTGGATAGAGGCGCGGCGCTCATGCGTACCGCGGGACAAGGCCAGGCAGCCGTCCCAAGGGAGAGGGTGCGCCGCCGAAGGAGGAGCGGCTTGCCTGGGCTGCTGGTCCTGGGCCGGGGGAGAACATCCTGCGGACTGTCACGAGGAGTGGAGCGCTATCCAGAGGTCCCTGGCAGACGCCGGGGGCGTCCGGTTTACCATGGAGTGCGTTTCCGCACGCCATGGTTTTGTTTTGCGCGAACGGAGCCATGTGTGGGCTCCAAAAAAATGAGGAGGAACTACTTATGAGAACCAGAACATCACGGGCCATGGGAGCCATCATCCTGGTGATGATGCTCCTTGCCATGGTCTGCACCGCGTTCGCCGCCGACCCCACGGAGGAATCCGGTACCCGGTACATCGAGTGCCCCGACTGCGGAACCATGGGCGTGGTCCTGTCCGACGAGGGCGAGGCCGTCCCCTGCGAGACCTGTGCGGACAGCGGGTACGTGGGCTACATCCAGTCCCCCAGCAGCTTCTACAATACCCCTATGTCCCTGCTCCCCCCCATCATTGCCATTGCCCTGGCCCTGATTACCAAGGAGGTCTACTCCTCCCTGTTCATCGGAATTCTGGTGGGCGGGCTGCTCTACTCCAACTTCTCCTTTGAGGGCACCGTGCTTCACGCCTTCAGCGACGGCATTGTGGCTTCCCTGTCCGACAGCTACAATGTGGGCATCCTTATCTTCCTGGTCATTCTGGGCACCATGGTGTGCCTGATGAACAAGGCGGGCGGCTCCGCCGCTTTCGGCCGCTGGGCCAAGAAGAACATCAAGTCCCGGGCCGGGGCTCAGCTGGCTACCATTCTGCTGGGCTGCCTAATCTTTATCGACGACTATTTCAACTGCCTCACTGTGGGCTCCGTCATGCGGCCTATCACCGACAAGCAGAATGTCTCCCGGGCCAAGCTGGCCTATCTTATCGACGCCACCGCCGCCCCTATTTGTATCATTGCCCCCATCTCCTCCTGGGCCGCCGCCGTGGCCGGCTTCGCCGAGGATGGACAGGGCCTGACCCTCTTTATCCGGGCCATCCCCTACAACTTCTACGCCCTGCTCACCATTGTCATGATGATTGGTATGGTGCTGATGCACACCGAATTCGGTCCCATGGCCCGGTATGAGAAAAACGCCGTTGAAACGGGCGACCTCTTCTCCGGCTCCAACCCCTACGCCATGCTGGACGACGAGGTGGACGAAACTCGGGGGTCCGTGCTGGATCTGGTGCTGCCCATCATCGTGCTGGTTGTAGCCTGCGTCATCGGCATGATTTACTCCGGCGGCTTCTTCTCCGGCGAGAATTTTGTGGACGCCTTTTCCAACTCCGACGCCTCGGTGGGCCTGATGCTGGGCTCCGCCTTTGGCCTGCTTTTCGCCTTCGTCTACTACTTTATCCGCAAGTCCATGACTTTTAAGGAGATGATGGGCTGCATCCCCGAGGGCTTCAAGGCCATGGTGCCCGCCATTCTGATTCTCACCTTCGCCTGGTCCCTCAAGGGCATGACCGACTCCTTGGGCGCCAAGTTCTTTGTCCGCGACTTTGTCCGCACCGTCTCCGGCATCCAGATGTTCCTGCCTGTGATTGTCTTTATTGTGGGCTGCTTCCTGGCCTTCGCCACCGGCACCAGCTGGGGCACCTTCGGCATCCTCATTCCCATCGTGCAGAATGTGTTTGAAATGAGCAACCCCATGGCTATCATCTGCATCTCCGCCTGTATGGCCGGCGCCGTCTGCGGCGACCACTGCTCCCCCATCTCCGATACCACCATCATGGCCTCCGCCGGCGCTCAGTGCGACCATGTGAACCATGTGTCCACCCAGCTTCCCTACGCCATCTCCTGCGCGGCCATTTCTGGCATCACCTACCTTATCGCCGGTATCCTGGTAATGGCCGGAGCCCCCGGCATCCTCTCCCTGCCTATCGGTGTCGTGCTGATGGCCGGCTTCCTCTTCGTGGCCAAGAGCAAGCGCATCGCCGCCTGACCCCTTGCGGCGCAACTACAATTTGTCAAGCTGCCGGCCGGTCCAAAGACCGGCCGGTTTTGCAGTCCTATTCTGCCGGGACCAGATTGTCCAGGGGGATGTCCACGCTGCCGCCCTCGATGCGGATGTTGAGGGTGCCGCCCTCCAGGTCCTCCAGGGCGGTGATTTCAGCCAGCTGGAAGCTCTGTTTCTGGTGCTGATTGCCGCCTGTGCTTCCCAGCCCCACCAGGGGAATGGTCTGTCCGCCCTTTGTGGTCAGCGTCATGCGGTCCGAGTTGATTGCTGAAAGCCAGTGGGTGTACAGTCCCGGCTTCGACTCGTCGGAGTGCAGTGGCACCGGAACAGCCCGCTCCAGTTCGATTTGCAGCGTCAGGGGAGACAGATAAATCTCCGTCACCGAGATATCCACATCGTCAACCTGCCCAGCTACCAGGTTTAGCTGAATACTCTGCCCCATATCCTGCCAGCTGATGGGGAACTGACAGGACCAGTCGCCGGAATACTCTGTAACATGCCGTTTCAGCTCATGGTCGAACCGCACCAGGTCCAGGGCAGTCAAAGCCAAGGCAGAAACGTTCCAATCCGGGTGAATGCCGTCGCTCAGGTCCATACGCATTAACATGGTCAGATGGTTGTCCGAGGGAGCACCATCGTCCAGCGCCTCGATGGTCCATGACCAACTCTGCTCCAGGTCGATCTCCTTTCCCGTCTGGTCCAGCAGCTCAGGTAGGGACCAGTCCATGCCCCCAAAGCCCCAGTCACGGCCTTTAACCCCCTCACCCATATCCAGCACAGTCCCCTCGGGGGCGGTGAAGTCGGCCAGGATCAGGATAGAGTACCGGTCCATCAACACCTGAGTCACATGGAGCGTGGCTCCGTTGTCCTCCACTGTCACGTCCACCGGCACCGCGCCGGGGGCCAGCAGCTCCGCCTGTTCCTGGCTTGAGCCGAAGTAGTTCAGCAGCCGCTGGTCCAGTCCTGTCACCATGGCGGCGGCGCAGGAGATGACCATCAGCGCGGCGGCGATAGCAACAACGGTCAATTTTTTCAGCTTTTTCATAGGTCTGACCTTCCTTTCCTTCTGGAGAAGGCGGTCCATCCCGGCCTGCTCCTGCTCCGGGGTGGGAGCAAGGGCGTCAAACATGCGGTTTAAGTCACGTGGTTCCATAGCCTTCCGCCTCCAATCGTATTTTCAGCTTCTTCCTGGCCTGGACCAGCCGGGAGCGCACCGTGGAGGGGTTCTCCTCCAGCATTTGGGCGATCTCGTCGGTGCTGTACCCCTGGTAGTAGTGGAGAAACAGCACCAGCCGGTGCTTCTCCGGAAGGGCGGCCACCTGCTCCCAGACGTCCCCCTCCCGGGAGTCCTCCCAGATCAGGCCGTCCAGGGCGGACGGGTCTGCCCGCTCCCTGCGCCACCAGTGCTTCAGCTGGTCCCGGCACTCGTTCCGGGCGGTGACGATGAGCCAGGCCTTTTCGTGCTCCGGATCACGAAAGATCCCGTTCCGCTCCATCACCCGGCGAAAGACCGTCTGGGCGGCATCCTCGGCGTCGGGCACGCACTTCATCAGCACCAGGCAAATCTGATACACCAGCTTAAAATTTCGCCGGTAAATGCCTTCGATCTCCTCCCGGCTGTACACGCCCATCGCCGCGCCTCCTCTCTGTCCTTCTGCCTGTTACACGATTGAGGAAGGAAAATTGTTGAGGGTCCCTGAAAAAATTTTAACCGGCCGGCCAAAGGGCCAGCCGGTTTCGGGTCAGATAAATTGATTGCGCTCCGGACTGTAGCTGTAATTTACGCCCTCCAGCCTTCGGAGCAGCTCATCCCGGTCCACGTCCAGGGCGCTGCACAGCTCGTCCAGGCTAGGGTAGTCGTCCCGCAGCTTGGTATTCACATAGCTGAGCAAAATGATTGGGTCCTGAGGGAGCACGGATATTCCTCCTTTTCGCCCGCCTTACAGCCCCAGCTTCATGGACACCACGTTGTCCACCATGGCCAGGGCGTTGTCCACCATCAGGGGGTCCTTGCCGCCGCCCATGGCGGAGTCGGGCTTGCCGCCGCCGGAGCCCCCGGCGATGGCGGACACCTGCTTGATGATGTCCCCGGCCTTGATGCACTTCTTCACGGCCTCCTTGCCGCAGACGAACAGGAAGGTGATCTTCTCCCCGCTGACAGCGGCCAGGAC
>JAAWCR010000107.1 GCA_022793355.1 Lawsonibacter sp.
GGAGAACCCTTCGGGGTTCTCCATTTTTTACTTCTGATTTTTGATTTCCTGATAGACCTCATAGGCCTGGGATGCGGTGTAGTTCTCGTGAACCACCTTGCCGATGGCCTGGGCCATGCCGGCGGGGCAGTCGGACTGGAAGATATTCCGGCCCATATCCACTCCATGAGCTCCCTCCCGGATGGCCTTGTAAGCCATCTCCAGGGCCTCCGGCTCGGGCAGCTTCTTCCCTCCGGCGATGACGATGGGGACGGGACAGGCGGCGGCCACCCGCTCAAAGCCCTCGCAGTAGTAGCTCTTGACGATGTTGGCTCCGTTTTCTGCCAGTACCCGGGTGGCCAGCAGGAAAAACTTCTCGGTGCGCTCCATCTCCTTGCCCACCGCCACCACTCCCAGGGTGGGCACACCGTACCGGGTTCCGGCGTCGGCGGTGCGTGCGAGGAGCTCCAGAGAGCGGCTCTCGCCGGGCGCGCCGGTGAAGGTTTGCACCGCTACGCAGTCGGCGTTCATCCGCAGGGCGTTCTCCATGTCGCTGGCAAAGCCGCCGCCGTTGGACATGTCGTCGTAGAGGACGGTAGAGTCGTAGGTCACCCGGAGGCATCGGCCCACCTGGGCGGCGGGGGAGATACAGGAGCGGAATATGCCTCGGGTGCCCATAAGCACATCCACATAGGGGATCAAGGGCGGGATCACCAGGTCAATACGCTCCAGACCGGCGGTGGGGCCCATGATGTAGCCGTGGTCAAAGGCCAGCATGACGGTGTTCCCTGACTTGGGGTGGAAGATACGGGCCAGCCGGGTTTTCATGCCCCAGTCGCAGTGGGCCGCCCCTTTGACGTAGAAGCCCTCCTGGGCGGCGGGGATGTCCAGATGGTAGTCGTGAGCCGCTTTGTTTCCAATGTTGTCTGCCATGGCTTACTCCTTGCTGTAGGCGGGGGTGTGGCAGGGGGTGTTCCACAGGCGGATGAATTCCTCGTCCCACTTGGCGATGTTCATCTGGAAGCCGCCGGCCTCCTGTACGGTGAGGATCTCACCCACCATGCTGGCCACCACTTTCACATCCATGTCTTTCAGGAACTCCACGGTATCTTTAAACAGCACCAGCATCTCCATCATGGTGGTTGCCCCGCAGCCGTTAATCATCACGAAAGTCTTGTCCCCGGCCTTCAGCTCCAGATTCTTGCACAGGGCCTGGGCCACCGTGGCCACGGTATCCTTGGAGGACATCATGGGCACCCGGACACCGCCGCCCTCGCCGTGCTGGCCGGCACCGATTTCCATCAGGTCGGTCTCGCCCAAATCGCCGAAGGACATGCTGTTCTGGGGGTGGGTGGCGTCGGTGGACTTGACGGTGACGGAGGCCATGCTGTCGGCGTAGCGCTGGGCGATGGCGGCCACCTCGTCCAGGGACCTGCCCTCCCGAGCGGCGGCAGCGGCGATGTGGTACAGGGCCACCGCGACGGCCAGGCCCCGCTTATTGTCCTCGCCATTGGGGTCGTACTGAATTTCCTCGCCGGTGACCACCTGGCGGATGTTCAGCCCAGCCTTCTGGGCCAGTTTCATGGCCTGTTTGCCGGCCAGCTGGTCGCCGGCGTAGTTCAGGGTGAGGAGCAGTACGCCGTGGCCCTTGTCGGCCAGCTTCATGGCGTCAAAGACCAGCTGTCCGTTGGGGGCGGCGAAGATGTCGCCCACAGCCTGAACGTCCAGCATACCCTTGCCCACAAACCCGGCCTGGGCGGGCTCGTGGCCGGAACCGCCATAGGTTACAATAGTCACCCGGTCCGCGCCGGCCAGGTCCTTGCTAATCACCAGATGGCCGTCCACGTCCAGAATGTCGGGATAGGCCAGCCCCAGGCCGGTGAGCTCCTCGTCGGTGATGGTCTCGGGGGCGTTAATAAACTTCTTCATTTTCATAAAGTTACCTCCTTAAAATCGACTGTCTTAGCGCTGCGCCAAACCCTGGAAAAAATAGGACATAGACATGGCCCCGGCGTCCGGGGTGCCGATGGTCTTTTCGCCGTAGCTTTTGGCCCGGCCAAATTTGGACACATACTGCTTGCTGTCCTCGGCCCCCTGGAGGGCGGCCCGGGCGGCGGCGGCAAAGAGCTCGCTTTCATCGCTGCCGTTGTAGGCCGCAATGGCTTGACTGGCGGGAATCAGGGTGTCCATCATGGTCTTGTCCCCCACCTTGGCCCCAGATATGCTGTCCAGCTCCTCCAGAGCCCGGGCAAAGATAGCCTGAAGGCCCGGCACGTCGATCTCCCCCCCGCGGGGGCCGCCTCCTGCATCCCATCCAGCCAAGTGTTCCACAGAGGGACCGCGCTGCCGCCGTTCAGCGTCATAACCGCCATAGCCGCGTCATCCAGCATGGATTTGATATCCCCATCCTCCTGCTCCACGGCGCCGGAAATGGCGTTGGCGATCTTGGTCATGGTCAGGCCGTGGTCGGCATCTCCAAAGCGGGAATCAATCTCGGTCAGCTCTGCCTCTGCGGCTATGACGGATGCGCATCCGTTTTTCAGCCGCAGGGCAAATTCGGTTTTTGTCATAGCGTTCACCTCCCCCTCGTGTAAAGCCTGTGAAATTTTGTGCCATGCTGTGTTTTTCCAAAGCGCACATATGTTACATATGTGCGCTTGTATTAACACATGCTATTACATAAATCAATTAAAAAATTTATTTCCACATAATAGACAGAAAAATAAAGGGGATTTTAGTGAAAAATACAATAAAATAAACCTCCCGAGCGGACGCCGCCGCCTGGGAGGTTACAAATATTACTTAGCGCTCCAACAGGGTTTTAATCAGCTCCGACCGGGCTACCAGATGGGTAAAAAAGCCGGATTTCAGGGCCCCGCACAGAGCCTTGGCGCTGGTGTTGGCCGAACAGACACCAATAATGTTAGGACACCGTTTTAATATCTCAATGGGAATCTGAATGGCAAAATCCTGTTCCGACTGAATCACAAAGCCGTCCTCATTAAAATAGTAAATCAGCATCCGGCCGCAGGCCCGCTGCCGCTGGAGCAGGCTGCCGTATCGAACCAGGGAGGCGAAGTCGGGGCTGGATGGGTAGTCCCCGATGTTGACCAGGGCGGTGTCCAGCGTTTCCCACTGCTGGTGGATCTGGCGGTACACCTCGGTGGAACACAGCACCTGCTTCTCCTCCAAACTCTCGGGCAGGGCCGGGAGGTAGAGAAAATGGGGGGTGGCCCCCATCTGCTGGGCCATCAGCCGGACGTTCTCGTTGGACTGGTAGTTGCGGGCGGGGATACTGGCGTTGCCTACCAGGGGGCAGATATCCGTAATGGTGCTGCTGGGCTGGGGGTTCTCCTCCAGCCAGGATACCAGCTGTCCGATCAAATACCCCCAGCCTACCCCCAGGCGGCGGACGCCAAGCTGCCGCAGCAGCTCCATGGCCCCCTGTGACAGAAGGCGATTGGTCGCGTCGGCGGTTGCACCCTCCTCCACCAGGACGCCCCCCCGGATGGAGCTGGACAATTGCAGCCGCTCCAGCAGCCTGGCCTCCCGGGCACCCGGCTCGTGGATTGTAATTTCTACAATGCCCAGTTCCCGCGCCTCCGACAGCATCCGGCTGACCAGCGGGCGGGATACCCCCAGGTCTCGGGCGATGTCGCTCTGTTTCTGGTCCTCCAAATAATACTTCCGCGCCACATAGGCCAGTTTTTTCTGCTTGCCCAGGTTGGTATCCACAAAAAATTCCCCCGCGTTTATAGCATATTACATATGTCAGCGTCTCATTTATATCACAAATTGAGGGAGTCTGCAAGCCCGCGAAAGGAAAAAACGAAATACGCCGGTTCGGCTGACTTCACGGTAGGGTGAAACTGTCTGGACGGGAGCGGGAAAAACGGAACGCAAAAAGCCGTAAATCGCTTTTTGCGCCCGTCCTGTCTGCCCGTTCTTTATTTCAGATATTTTTTCAATTTGCAGGCAACGGCCTGTATGTCGATCGGTTTTGCCAAATGGTCGTTCATGCCGCACTCCAGGCACTTCTGAATATCCTCGGAAAACGCATCGGCAGTCATGGCGATGATGGGAATATCCGCGTCCCTGCGGCGCAGCTTCCGGATTGCCCGGGTGGCTTCGTAGCCGTCCATAACGGGCATCCGTACGTCCATGATAATTGCGTCATAGTATCCGACCGGAGATTTCTCAAATTTTGTGACGCAGATTTCTCCATTTTCGGCCCAGTCCAGCTCCAGTTCAAGGATAGTGAGCAGTTCCCTGGCAACTTCCCAGTTCAGCTCGTTGTCCTCCGCCAACAGGATGTGCTTTCCCCGGAGCTCCAGGGAGGCGGTTTCCTCAAAACCGGAAACTTCTTCCATATCAGTCCCGGCAACCCCTTTCAGGGCGTCAAGCAAAGTGGACTTGAACAGCGGTCTGGAGAGGAATCCGGAAATTCCTGCCTGCCTTGCCTCCGTCTCCATTCCGCTCCAGTCGCAGGCCGAGAGCAGCAGGGCCGGGCCGCCGTTCCCGCAGCTCAGCCGTATCTCCCGCGCGGCCTCAATCCCGTTCCGGTCCGGCAGATTCCAGCTCAAAAGTACAACTTGATACCCGTCGTTTTTGCGGCGGCGCTGGGCGATCATCTCCATCGCGCTCTCGGCGCTCAGGCACCATTCCGCACGGACGCCGATGGATTGCAGCGCCTGAGCCGTGCTGACGCACAGCCGCTCGTTTCCGTCAACAACCAGCATATTCCAGGCGGGAAGGACCGCGTCAACCTTTGGTTCCGCCGCCTTTTTCAGGTCGAGGACGACGTGGAATTCGCTGCCCTTGCCCTGCTCGCTCTGGACAGAAATTTTACCCTCCATGGCATCCACAATGTGCTTGGTGATTGCCATTCCCAGCCCGGATCCTTCTGTTTTCTGTACGCGGGTGTTGTCCTCCCGGCTGAAGGAGTCAAAGATTACCTCCTGGTATGCCTTTGACATGCCAATGCCCGTATCCCGCACCAGGAAGTGGGTACGGACCCAGGCGGCATCCGGCAGCGCCTCCTGATAGACCGACACCTGGACCGAACCGCCGTCGGGCGTAAATTTGACGGCGTTTCCCAACAGGTTGATCAAAACCTGATTCAGCCGCAGGCTGTCGCAGTACACATGCTCCGAGAGGATTTCGCAGGCAGTCGCGTCGAACTGCTGTTTTTTCGCCTTAACCTGGGGTTGAATGATGTTGACGATGCTCTCCATAACCTTTCTCAGCGATAGCGGCTCAACATTCAGCGTCATTTTGCCGCTTTCAATCTTGGATATATCCAGCACATCGTTGATAAGGCCCAGCAGATGCTTGCTGGACAGGGCGATTTTGCGCAGGTACTCCTGCATCTGCTCCTGGTTGTGGGTGTTGGACATGGCCAAGGAAGTCATGCCAATGATGGCGTTCATGGGGGTGCGGATATCGTGGCTCATACTGGAGAGAAATTCCTGCTTTGCCGCGTTAGCGTGCTCGGCCTCCCTCTGCGCCCTTTCTGCGGCCTGCCGTGCCGCGTCCATCTCTATGTTCACGCGCTTTAATTCGGCCATCTGACTGCGGAATGTTCTCAAATACTGGAAGAATATGTAAAGGAGCATGGCGATTACAGCGAAAGAGGAGAGATAGACAATGGTAAGCCAATGATCGCTCATAGCTGAAATCGCGTGATCCAATTCATCAAAAGGCAGAACCGTCACCAGATACCACTCGCAGTAGGGCAGGCTGGTACAATACAGATGGTGGCGGGACTCGCCGCTTTTCAGGATAACGGAATAATCCTCGTTTGCGTTCATAGCGGCGGTCAGCTGGTCAATATAGAAGTCCGCCTCCTCATTCTGACCTTCAAAGATGCTGTAAAGCTTGTCAAAGTAATTTTGATGGATGCCGCCGTCGTTTCGGACGACAAAGCTGCCGTCCTTGCGTATTACATAGGAATAGATCAGCGAGCTGTCCGAATCAAGAAAGAGGACCTCGCCCATATATTTGGATGAGAGACCCACAACAATGGCCAGGCTGGCGCTTCCGTCGGACATGGGATACTCGCAGGGAACGCCAAACAAAATGACGTCGTCTCCTTCGCTGTTGACAGCGGATGCCGCTTTGCGCTCTCCCTCTTTTAAACTGGCTAAAAACGGCTCGGGATGGTTCGGCTGCACAGGGTCGCCGTAAATCATTTCAATTCTGCCGTCAGATGAATACAGGGCGGCGCACAAGAAACGCCGTGCCCTCGCGCCGTATTCGATCTCTTCCCTTGTACCGTAGCCGGAGGCTGTTTCATCCGCCGCAATGTGTGCGATGGATTCCGCCATGGTCAGGCGGAGATCAATAATTGTTTCAAAATGTAGAGATACCTGCTCATTCATTCCGGCCATATAGGCGGTGCCGATTTCCCCGATTGTATTTTCGCTCGTTTTGTGAATGGATATTCCCAAAAACAAAAATATGAAAATATTCAAGCAGATGATCCATGCGATACTGACCTTTAAGGAATGTGAAAAAGCTTGGCTTTTCATACTTTTTTCATCTCCATAGTTATTTGCGTCTGCGCAGCCTGAGCGATGGCAGCCTCCTCTGTCCAGCCATACAATTCAAACTTCTGTACAGTGCTTCAGCTGGCTTATGACCTCAAGCATTTTTCGGATCTCCACCGGTTTGGGCAGATGTTCATTCATGCCTGCGTCCTTTGCCAGCGCGATGTCCTCTTCAAAGGTGTTGGCCGAGAGTGCTATAATGGGAATGGACTTGGCATCCGCCCGGTCCAGACCGCGAATCACCCGGGTCGCCTCGTAGCCACTCATAACCGGCATCATCAAATCCATAAGCACGCAGTCAATGGAGCCTGGCTCGGAGGCGGCAAAGGCATCTACGGCGGCTTTGCCGTCGTTTGCGATTACGACCTGAGCGCCTGCCTCCCGCAGCATAAACTCCACAATTTCGCAGTTTATTTCGTTATCCTCCACCAGCAGGATGCGCATTCCAGCGACATTGCTCCGCAAATCTCGCTCCGGCTCCACAGGATTTGTGATCAATGCCCCATCAACCTGAACGGGCAGGGTAATCTGGACCACACTTCCCTTGCCGACCTGGCTGTCAACCGTGACGGCGCCCTTCATCTGGTCTACCAGCTTCTTGACGATGGACATGCCGAGCCCGACGCCGCTGTAGTGGGTCCTCGCCCCTTGGTGCTCCTGTGTGAAGGGCTCGAAAATATGTTTTTTAAAATCCTCTCCAATGCCGATCCCGGTGTCCTCAATTATAAACTGATAGTTTGCGGTCTCGCCCTGGCAGGAGGTCTCCTTCACCTGGACAAATACGGAACCGTTGGGCCGGTTATATTTAAGGGCATTGTCGATGACGTTCATCAGGATTTGCTTCAGGTACAGCGGATTTCCTACCAGACGGCTGTGCCGCAGGTCAACCTCCTTCAGCGCCAGCCGGATTCCCTTCTCCTCCGCCTGGGTGGACAAAACCGTAATGCAGTTTTCCACGGTGTCCCGCAGGTCGAAGGGCTCCTCGACCTCTGCCGGCCGGCCGCTCTCCAGCTTGCTGACCTGCAGGACATCGTTGACCAGGGAGAGGAGATGCTCGGTGGACACACGGATTTTCTTCCGGCACTCCCGCTGCCGGCTCGGGTCCCCCTGTGTTTTTTCCATAATAGCCAGCATGCCGAGAATCCCGTTGATAGGCGTGCGGAGATCGTGGGACATATGGGAGAGAAACTCGCTTTTTGCCGAATTCGCTCGCCGGACCTTCTCCAGAAGCTCCATAATGGCCTGCTCTTGCTTCTTCCGCGTCACCATAGTTTCGGTGATGTCCTGATGGTATCCGTTCAGGCAGACGCCCGGCTTTTGAAAGGTTTTGTCCGGTACGCCGCCGCAGCGGACATAAATTTTTCCCAGCTTGGGGTGATTCCAGGGATAGATTACCTCGGCGCGGCCGATTTCCAGAATGGTCCGCACCGCTTCCTGAACCATATCTACATAGTGGGGGTCGATACACGAGAACCAGTGCTGGTAACACTCCTCCGGCCCGATGTCATCCGGTACACTCAGGAGAATCCGCATGGTCCGGTCCGCGTACATCCTGGGCGGGCAGCCATCTTCCAGTTCGATGGTCCAGATGCCGGTTCTGGCGCCTTCCAGAATGTCCTCCAGGCTCCGCCGCGCCTCCAGCTTGTACTTCTCCTCCTGCTCCACAACGGCGTTGACATCCCGCAGGGCAAAAATCGCACAGTTCTCCTCTGTTTTCCCGGTGGCGGAAAAATGAATTTCCAGGTGTTTCATTCCGCCGGAGCTGTCTTTGACCTGATACCGGACAGAGAACTTTTTCTTTGTCCCCAGCTGGGCTAGCACATAGTTCCGTTTCGTCACGGCGCGAAGCCGCTCCTGATCCTCAGGGATCACATATCGGGAGATGTATCCCTCCATCGCCGCCTGATAGCCGTCCTCGAACCTGACGGCCCAGTCCACGCTGATCTGTTCGCTGTCCCGGTATATTTCGCAGGCATCTGTGTCGAAATTCACCTGATAGATACCCAGATAGTCCACGCTGAGGGCATGGAGCACGTTGTAGCTCCGCTTTTGAAGCTGACGGACCAGATTGCGCCGTTTCAGGGAGGATACAATAAAATATGCCGCAGTCTGGAGCATATTCGACGCGTATTCCAGCGACTTCGCCGGGGGATTATCCACCCCGTAAAAGCCGATAATCTTTTTGCCGTCGTAAAGGGGAACCACCACAAGGGAATGAATGTTCTGCGCCTTTAGGTTCTCATACTGAAGGGGGTCGGTCTCCCGAATATCCTCCAGGTCCTCGATAACGATATGCTTGCCGATGCTGAAATTCCGATACCAGCTGGCGCATACTTCCTCGGGAACATTTTGAAGGTTGTCCTTCTCCGGCCTTACTCCGTCGGCGGCCCACTCATAGGTATTGTCATCATTGCCGCGCTCGTTCCGCTCAAAGATATAGGTTCGGTCTCCATTCAGCGCTTTTCCCAGGTGTTCCAGCAGTACCCCCAGCGACTGGTCCGGAGTCTCCTCCAGCAGGGCGACGCGAAGCCCCTCATTGATGACAGCCTCCAGATTCTGGACGCTCTGTATACCGCTGTGCTGCTCAGGGCCCTGAACAGCTGGCGCGCCTCCGCCGGCCCGTTCATAAGATTCCCTTGAATAATCCATATGCCCGACCTCCATACAGGCCGCAACCGGCCATAGTCGTTAAACCCGCAGATGATGCTGTCGGAAAGTCCTGTTCCAGGAAACTTTCGTTCGAACTGCCGGCGCAATTCCGCCTTGTCCCCTTGGCTGCGCCGCAAAGGGCCAACAAAGTCTGTGTCATAATACCATATGCCCCCAATCGCGTCAATATAAAGCTGAGAAGCGACGGAAGCGTGCAACATTGATTAAATGTCTTGACTGGTGCGGGAAGTTATCTGAGTGTTGTTTGGGTAGGCGTGAAAAATCGATTATCCCTAAAAAATCAGCCCGTACTTTCGAATCCGGTACTGCAAGCTCTGGCGGAGAATGCCCAGGGTTTGCGCGGTTTGCGAGATGTTGTAGCCGCAGTGGTCCAGGGCCTGGGAGATAATCTGCCGCTCATAGCCGTCCATCAGGCTCTGAAGGGTTTCCCGGGAAAAGTCGATAGGAGCGGGAGCGGCGGGCTGAGCATGGTGCTTCAAAAGATAGGGGGGCAGATGCCGGACCTCCATCACGCCGGCGTCGGCCACATTCTGGGCGTAATCCAGCACATGAAACAGCTCCCGCACGTTGCCCGGCCAGTGGTAAGTCCGGAGCAGGGCATATACCCCAGGCTCCACCCGGATGATGCCCTGAACAAACTGATAGGCGGTGGACTCCAGGTGATAGCGAATCAACTCCTCCAGGTCCTCGAGGTGCTCCCGGAGGGGCGGCAGCTCCAGCATGACGGTGGACAGACGGTAGAACAGGTCCCGGCGAAAGGTGTTTTCCGAAATGGCCTTGAAGGGGTCCTCGTTGCAGGAGGAGATCAGCCGCACATCCAGGTGCAGATCCTTGCCGCCCCCCACCCGGCGAAAGGTTTTTTCCTGAATGACCCGCAGTATTTTGGACTGCATGGCCAGACTCATGGAGTTCAGCTCATCCAGAAACAGGGTGCCGCCGGACGCCTCCTCGAAATAGCCCGCCTTGTCCTCACTGCCGGTGAAGCTGCCCTTCCGGGTGCCAAAGAGCAGGCTTTCAATAAGGGTCTCGGGAACGGCGGCGCAGTTGATGGCCAAAAACTTTCCGGCCCGGCGGCTGGCCCGGTGGATGCTCTGGGCAAAGATTTCTTTGCCCGTTCCCGTCTCTCCCACCAGGAGGATGGGGCTGTCCTGGGGGGCCACCTTTTGGGCCAGGGCCACCGCCTCCCGCAGCTTCCGACAGCTGCCAATCACGTTGTCAAAAGTATAGCCGGAAAAGCTGATATTGGGCGGTCCCTTGGGGAAGTCGGCCAGCGCCCGCCGGGTGGATTCCATCTTTTTCAGGTTTTTTTCCACAATATCCGATGTTTGCTCGAAAACCACAGCGCCCAGCAGTTCCCCCTCCCGGAAAATGGGGTAGGAGGTGTTGGCCGAGGCGATGGGCGATGGACTGAACTCATTGACGCGGAAGCTGTCTACCCGGTCGATGACTGGGGCCTGGGTCTGGAGGGCGGTTATCGTGGTGCTGACGCTGGCCTCCAGATTGTACAGGTCCAGCAGATGCCGCCCCTCTAGGTTGACGCCGCTGGGGATGTGGGAGATGGCCCGGCTGGCCCGGTTGAAGTAGACTGCGCAGGCGTTTTTGTCATAAATCTGCACCCCGTCGGTAATCTGGTCCAGGGCACGGGAGAGGAGGTAGAGGCGGTTGTCCTCACGCTTCATCAGCAGCCAGCGGCTGTTGTCCGGGCCGGGGAGGAATTGGAAATAAAATGTGTTTTCCTCCCAGACAAGTGCGCCACTGTCCTCCCCTGCCGGCAGGGCGAAGGCGTCGGCCGCTTGTCGGCGTCCGGCGGCCCAGCCCTCGAACAGGTCTCGGTACAGCTCCGCCGCCTCCCGGCTGCCCCAGGCCACCGACTGAAAACGGTCCTCCGGGTCCAGGGAGAAAAGAATGTCGTAAAGCATAGGATACCTCCCTTCATACTGCCGTAAGTGTATCGGAGATTTCCGCCGCTGTCAACCGGGTGTGCAATTAAATTTTGCGGCTTGCAAAAATGATTTGCAGCATTGGAAAGACGGCGAGAGGAAACTGTTTCAATATTTGCACCCAGCTATGTGAAATCTGCATAAATTAAGGGACCTGAGCTTGTGCAAGTGACATAAGGTTTCAGCGGTTTGCTCCCTTTTTCTTTTGTTGGTCCAAAGCTTGCTTTGTTATTACAGCAGTCTGAAAAGAAGGGAGAGTATGCGGCCCACGCGCCGCATACGGAGAAAAACATGAAACATGAAAACAAGCCGATCCGATGGGATGTATTCATCCCCTGTTTCTTCGTCATCGGAGGAGCGGCCCTGCTGGGCATCGTCAACAACAAGTGGCTGACCGACGTGACCTACGCCATTTTCGGCTGGTCCCTGGGCACCTTCGGCTGGCTGTACCAGATCGTGGCTATGGTGACCCTGCTGCTGGCCTGCCTGCTGCTGTTTACCAGGGTGGGCAAGATTCGATTCGGCGGCCCGGAGGCCAAAGCCAAGCACTCCTTCGGATCCTGGTTTGCCATGACCCTCACCGGCGGCATTGCCACCGGCCTGATTACCTACGGCGTGAACGAGGTGCTGATCTACTACGGCAACATCTACGGTGAGCTGGACGGCTATGGGGTCGCTCCCCTGACCCAGGATGCGGAGCTCTTCGCCATGGGCCGCTGCTTCTACAACTGGACCTTTATCCCCTACGCCATGTACGCCCTGTCTGGGGTGCTCATCGCCTATATGTACTTTAACCGCAAAAAACAACTCTCCGTAGCGGCTTCCCTCACCCCCATCTTCGGGGAGAAGGTGACCCAGGGCATCTGGGTGGTGCTGGTGGATGTGCTGTCTGTGCTGGCTATCGCCCTGGGCCTGGCCTCCTCTCTGGGCGCCGGGCTGGCCCTCATTGGCTCCGGCCTCCACTCCGCCTACGGCGTGGAGCAGGGTCCCATCGTGTGGATAGCCCTCACCGCCATTATCACCATCACCTTTACCATCGCCTCGGTCACCGGCATTGACAAGGGCATCAAGTGGCTGGCCGGGCTGACCTCCAAGATTTTCTATGTGCTGCTCATTCTGCTGTTTGTGATTGGTCCCACCATCTATATCCTGAATATGGCCAACGTGGGCCTTGGCTACTGGCTGGACCGGTTTTGGATGTGGGGGTTTGACCCCTCCATGGTGGGTGGCTCCAGTCTGGTAACCTGGTGGACCATGTATGACTGGGCCATCTGGATTGCCTACGCCCCCCTGATGGGCATCTTCTTCGCCATCATCGCTTACGGCCGTACCGTGCGTCAGTTCCTCATTGTCAACTGGATCCTCCCCGCCTCCTTCGGCTTTGTGTGGTTCTCCGTCTGGGGCAGCACCGCCCTGGAGTGGCAAAAGAGCGGCAGCGCCGATATCATCGCCGCCATCAAGGACGGCGGAGCCACCGCCGGACTGTGGGAGTTCCTTAAGAATGTGCCCCTGGGCATGATTATCATCCCTGTTATTATTCTGGCCCTCATTGCCGCCTTCTCCACTACGGCGGACACCATGTCCACTACCATCGCCGCTCTGTGTACCAGCGGGGCCCGCCACGATGAGGAACCCGCTATCTGGCAAAAAATTGTCTGGGGCGTGTCCATCGGCGTCATTGCCTGCATCATGGTGGCCTTTGGCGGCGGCGCCCAGGGTGTGGACGGCGTGAAATATCTGGCGGCCTGCGGCGGCTTTGTGGTGCTGGTGGTGTTCATCCTTCAGGTGGCGGCGGCCTTCAAGGTGTTCTTCTTTGACCCCGAGACCAAAAAGGATATCGTGGACAGCGTAGACCAGATCGAGGGGTAACCCCCTCTGCCGGGTGGGCCTCCCCTGGCCCGCCGCCCCCCGCAAAACTGAAAAACGGCGCGCCGGGACGTCGCGCCCTACGAAAAAATCAACCACAGGAAGGGATGGAATCCATGGAAAGAAAGGATACTTTAACGTTGGGCGAACCCATTACGCTGGAGGACTTCGTATCGGTGGCCCGGTTCGGGCGGAAGGTGGAGTTTTCCCCGGAGTACATAGCCCGGGTGGACCGCTCTCGGGCCCTGGTCGAGAAGTGGGTGGAGGAGGAGCGGGTGATGTACGGCGTCACCACCGGCTTCGGCGCTTTGTGCACCAAGGCCATTGACAAGGAGGAGACCGCCCAGCTCCAGGAGAATATCATCCTGTCCCACTCGGTTTCGGTAGGCGAGCCCCTGAGCGTTGAGCGGGTGCGGGGCATCATGCTCATGGTGCTGCAAAACATCGGCCAGGGGTACAGCGGCGTGCGGATGGCGGTGCTGGAGCGGTATCGGGATTTCCTCAACGCCGGCCTGACCCCTTACGCCCCCGGCAGCGGCAGCGTGGGTTACCTCTCCCCCGAGGCCCACATGGCCCTGGTGCTCCTGGGCAAGGGGAAGGCCTATTACAACGGCGAGCTGCTGTCTGGGGCGGAGGCCCTGAAGCGGGCGGGCCTGGAGTCCATGACCCTCAGCTCGAAAGAGGGGCTGGCCCTGGTGTCGGGCACCACTTCTGCCACCGCTATGGCGGCCCTGGCGCTCTTCGATATGCTTAACGCCGCCAAGTCCGCCGATGTCGTGGGGGCCATGTCCCTGGAGGCCATGAAGGGGGTTATCAACGCCTTCGACCCCCGGGTGATGGCCGTCCGGCCCCACCCCGACCAGCTCAACGCCTCGGAGAACGTGCGGCGGATGCTCAAGGGCTCGGGCATTATGGAAAAGTACCGGGGCAGCCGGGTACAGGACGCCCTGTCCCTGCGGTGCATCCCCCAGCTCCACGGCGCGGCCCGAAAGACCCTGGAGGACGCCAAAAAGACCATTGAGATTGAGATGAATTCCTGCTGCGACAACCCCATCATCTGTCCCGAGAAGGGAAACGAGGATGTAATCTCCGCCTGCAACGCCGACTCGGCCTATGTGGGGATGGAGATGGACAGCGCCTGCATCGCCGCGGTGGGGCTTGCCAAGATGTCGGAGCGGCGCAACAACCGTATTGTGGACGGA
>JAAWCR010000108.1 GCA_022793355.1 Lawsonibacter sp.
CCTTATACATCCACTCCGCCCCCTATAAGTGCACGCTTTTTCCTTGCTTTTTCCCAATTCCCTTGCACCTATTCTACCATATTTCAACCCATATTGCTTGTCTTCCAAGCTGTTTGAGGTTACGAAGCAGGCCCTAAATAAGCTTACTCCCACCTCTCCCCTTTCTCAGACAGCCCCGGCGCACGTTTGTGGCCGGGGCTGTCCCTCTAAACAAATTATTCCAGAAAGCGGGCAATGGATTTGTTACATATTTTGTCTTGCTTCCCGGAGGAAAATCCCGTACAATCAGCCCGATTAAACTATTCAGGGGGGTATCCCTATGATCGTACTCGATAAGGAAAACAAAGTCTTTACCCTGCACACCCAAAACACCACCTATCAGATGAAGGCAGACGCGTATCGTGTGCTGCTGCACACCTACTACGGCCCCCGCGTCAGCGGCGGCGATCTGTCCTACCTCATTCAGTATGCCGACCGGGGAGCATCGCCCAACCCCAACGAGGCGGGCCACCGCCGAGACTACTCCCTGGACACCCTGCCCCAGGAGTATTCCACCTGCGGCGTGGGAGATTTCCGCCTGCCCTCCATTGAGTTTGAGCCGGAGGACGGCAGCCGCCTGGCCGATTTGCGTTATGTGGGCTGTGAGCTCCGGAAGGGAAAGTACGCCCTGGAGGGCCTGCCCGCCTTCTGGGGCGGCCAGGAGTGGGAGACCCTCGTTGTCTACATGGAAGACGCCTCCGCCAGGATGTCGGTGGAGCTTTACTACGGCGTGCTGGAGAAGCACGACCTCATCACCCGGGCGGTCCGGGTGGTGAACCGGGGAACCGAGCCCGTTCAGCTGCGCCGGTGCGCCTCTCTGTGCCTGGACGTGCAGCGGGGAGACTTTGACTTGATTACCTTCGATGGCTGTCACGCCCTGGAGCGCAACCTGAACCGCTCCCCCCTTCGTCCCGGCGTACAGAGTGTGGAGAGCGTCCGGGGGACCTCCAGCCACCACCACAACCCCTTCGTGATTCTCTGCGACCACAACGCCAATGAGGACTACGGCTTGTGCTACGGGGCGGCTCTGCTGTACAGCGGCAACTTTCTGGCCGCGGCGGAGCGAACACAGCTGGAGCACAACCGGCTGCTGCTGGGCATCAACCCCTACCACTTCTGCTGGACCCTGGCCTCTGGCGAGGCCTTCACTGCCCCGGAGGCGGCCATGGTCTGTTCCCCCAGCGGCTTTGGTCAGATGAGCCGCCAGTTCCACCGGGCGATCCGGGAAAATCTGATTCATGACCCCCTACAGGGCAAGCGCCGCCCGGTGCTCATTAACAACTGGGAGGCCACTGAGTTCACCTTCAATGCGGACAAGCTGGTGGATATTGCTAAATCCGCCGCCCCCCTGGGGCTGGAGCTGTTCGTGATGGACGACGGCTGGTTTGGCGTGCGGGACACCGACACCAGCGGCTTGGGGGACTGGACCGTCAACGAAGAGAAGCTCCCCGGGGGGCTGGAGGCCCTGGTGCCCAAGATCAAGGCGCTGGGCATGGCCTTCGGCATCTGGGTGGAGCCGGAGATGATCAGCGAGGACAGCCAGCTCTACCGCGCCCACCCCGACTGGGCCCTGGGGGTTCCCGGCCGTCCCTACGCCCGGGGCCGGAGCCAGCTGACCCTGGACTTCTCCCGCGGCGAGGTCCGGGACCACATCTATGGTGCCATTCGGAAGGTGCTGGACAGCGCCGATATCTCCTACGTCAAATGGGACATGAACCGCAGCCTCACCGACGTGTGGTCCACCGCCCTGCCGGCCAATCGGCAGGGGGAGGTGTTCCACCGCTATATCCTGGGAGTGTACGAGCTGCTGGACCGCATGCGCCGGGATTACCCCCACATCCTCATTGAGGGCTGCACCGGCGGCGGCGGGCGCTTTGACGCCGGTATGCTCTACTACACCCCCCAGATCTGGTGCAGCGACAACACCGACGCCATCGACCGCCAGCGCATTCAGTACGGAACCTCCTTCTGCTATCCCATCTCCGCCATGGGGGCCCACGCCTCCGCCGTTCCCAACGGCATGACCGGTCGCCGGGTCTCCATGGAGACCCGGGGCGTGGTGGCCATGTCCGGTACCTTTGGCTACGAGATGGACCTGAACGAGACCACGCAGGAGGAGAAGGAGGTTATCAAAAAGCAGGTGGCCTTTTTTAAGGAGCACTACGACCTGATTCAGCAGGGGGACTACTACCGGCTCACCGACCCTTTCCAGAACGGCCCCTACAATGCCTGGGAGCATGTCTCGCCCGACCGGCGGGAGGCTCTGGTCTCCCTGGTCTCCGGCACCGTCCACGCCTCTGCGCCGTTCTGCACCCTGCGGCTGAAGGGACTGGACCCTGAGCGGACCTATCAGGTCAACGGCCAGGGGGCTTTCCCCGGCGATGTGCTCATGGAGGCCGGCTGGCCCCTGCCCATGGTTCTGGACGACTACCAGCCCATGCAGTTCTATCTTTCCGCGCTTTAAATAAACCTGTATGCGCAGCCTCGCACGTGGCCGAACGGCATGTTCGGGTATGAATGCAGGCGCTAAAAAAGAGGCGACCGGGGCACGGTCACCTCTTTTTTGCGATCTGGTTCTGCGCCCG
>JAAWCR010000109.1 GCA_022793355.1 Lawsonibacter sp.
AGCAGCACCGGCGGGTTAAACAGGTTTCGGTCGAAGGTGATGGAGACAAAGATAAGCAGATTTTTGATATAGTGCTTGGGCCGCATCAGCCGCAGCAGATCCGCTGGCCGCGGCGGGCTTTGTTTTTTCACCAAACTCCCCTCCTTCGATTCCACTATTCTAGCACACGGGCCTGTAATTGGCAAGGGCGGCAGGGGCCAGGGCGTGTCCAGGCGCGCAGGTTATCCCGCACGCCTGGGGATTATGCCTGCTGGGGCAGGGAGTCGTCCTCCCGAATCCAGTCCTCCACATGGACCACGGAATACTCCGTTTCGGTGTTGCGAATCACGACCCGTTTGATGCCGGCGTTGATGATAAGGCGGCGGCACATGGAGCAGGAAGTGGAGCCGGGAATCAGAGCTCCGGTTTTGGGGTCCCGGCACACCATGTAGAGGGTGGCCCCCAGCACCTCGCTGCGGGCGGCGGAGATGATGGCGTTGGCCTCCGCGTGGACGGAGCGGCACAGCTCATACCGCTCCCCGGAGGGAATGTTCATGGCCTCCCGGGTGCAGTAGCCCAGGTCCATGCAGTTTTTCCGCCCCCGGGGGGCGCCGTTGTAGCCGGTGGACACAATCTCGTCATGCTGTACGATGATGGCCCCGTAGCACCGGCGCAGACAGGTGGAGCGCTCCAGCACCGTTCCGGCGATGTCCAGATAGTAATTTTCTTTGTCAATGCGCTTCATGTCAATTCCTCCCAATGTATCGCGGTAAAGCCAGTATAGCTGAAATTCCCGTTTCACGCAAGTCTTTCCTGAAAAACCCCGCAGGCCCGGTGAAATCAGGCGGAATTTACATTTTGTTTACGAATAACGCCTTGACGGCGCCTTCCGGAGGAGGTATCATAAATAACGTATATTTGGCAGGCGGATCCCGCCTGCCGTCCCTGTTCAGCCAAGGAGGAGCTCTATGATCCGCAATGCGATCCAGCGGTTTATGTATGGCCGCTATGGAAACGACCAGCTGAATCTGTTTCTGATGGGCCTGTATCTGCTGCTCTACCTGGTGTTTCTTTTCACCGGGCTGGAGCCGCTGTATATGGTGAGCTTTGTCCTGCTGCTGGCTGCCCTGTTCCGGATGTTGTCCCGAAATATCGCGGGACGTAGGATGGAAAACGCGAAGTTTATGCGGGCCGCCGGCCCGCTAATCCGGTGGATTCATTTTCGCCGCGCAATCCGCCGGGATAAGGAGCATGTCTATTTCAAGTGTCCCAGCTGCGGCCAGCAGCTGCGGGTTCCCCGCGGGAAGGGAAAGATTACCGTCACCTGCCGGGGCTGCGGCGCCAGTTTTCAGGAGAAAAGCTGAATATGCAACTGGTTTCGGTCCGCCCTGCCCGGCGGGCCGTTGTGTTTTGCCCAAAGCTATGGTATACTGGTCCTGTTTTCATAGGGGCGCGCCCTCGCCGCCCCGCGGTTCTTAAAACGGTCCGCCGGAGGCGGCGGCCCCTACCTTGAGAGGAGTCTTATCATGAGCGCCAAATACGACGTTATTATCCTGGGCTGCGGAGAGGCGGGCATTTTCGCGGCCTACGAGCTGGCCCACCTCCACCCGGAGCTGAAGGTGCTGGCCCTGGACCAGGGCGCGGACATCTACCACCGCAGCTGCCCCATTGTGGCGGGGAAGGTGAAGGAGTGCGTGCTGTGCCCCGTGTGCCATACTATGTGCGGCTTTGGAGGGGCCGGAGCCTTTTCCGACGGCAAGTTTAACTTCACCACCGCCTTCGGCGGCTGGCTCACCGACTTTATGGAGCCGGGCAAGGTCATGGAATTGATTGACTATGTAGACTCCATCAATGTGGCCCACGGGGCCACCACACAGGTATTTTCCACCGAGAGCGACGAGGCCAAAAAGTTGTCCCGCCAGGCTCTGGCTTACGACCTCCATCTGCTCCAGGCCCGGTGCAAGCACCTGGGCACCGAGAACAACCTGCGCATCCTCACCAACATCTACGAGGGCTTGATGGACAAGCTGGAGTTCTCCTTCCACACGGAGGTGGCCTCTATTGAGAAGGCGGAGGACGGCTACCGCCTGGTCCTGGCCCGCGGGGGCGAGGTTTTTTGCAAATACCTGCTCGCCGCGCCGGGGCGGTCCGGGGCGGAGTGGTTCTCCAACCAGTGCAAGGGCCTGGGGCTGGAGCTGCTCAACAACCAAGTGGATATCGGCGTGCGGGTGGAGCTGCCCGCAGTGGTCTTTGAACACATCACCGATGTGGTGTATGAGTCCAAGCTGGTCTACCGAACCAAGCAGTACGGCGACAGTGTGCGCACCTTCTGCATGAACCCCTACGGCCATGTGGTGGCGGAGAACGTGGAGGGTATCAATACCGTCAACGGCCACTCCTACGCCGACCCCGCCCTGAGAAGCGAGAACACCAATTTTGCCCTGCTGGTCAGCAACCGCTTCACCAAGCCCTTCAACGAGCCCTACCGCTACGGCAAGCATGTGGCCTCCCTGTCCAACATGCTTGCCGGCGGAGTGCTGGTCCAGCGCTTCGGCGACCTGGTGGGCGGCCGGCGCACCAACGAGCACCGCATGGGAAAATCCACCGTCCGGCCCACTCTTACCGCCGCCGTTCCCGGGGATCTGTCCCTCACCCTGCCCAAGCGGCAGCTGGACGACATCATCGAGATGATCTACCAGCTGGACAAGCTCGCCCCCGGCACCGCCAACTACG
>JAAWCR010000233.1 GCA_022793355.1 Lawsonibacter sp.
CGGCTGCACTTCCACGACCACTGTGAGCTGCTGCTCCCCCTGGTCAGCCCGGGAAACATTTTTGTCAGCGACCAGGTATATCCCCTGCGGCGTGGGACCTTGTACCTCATCGGGGAAAACACCCTTCACCGCACCATCGCCGAAGGGTTTCACGCCCGGTATGTGCTCCACATCAGCAAAAAGGCCCTGACTCATCTGTCCACGCCCCAGACAGACCTGACCGGCCTGTGCACCACCGCCTTTCGCCGGGCGGAACTGTCTGGCGGGGAGATGACCGAGGTGATTGAGCTGTTCCAGGCCCTGGAACGCAACAAAAACGACGGCTCCTTCGGCAGCGACGTGCGCCAGACCATCGCCCTGCTCAGCCTGCTCATACGCCTGGCCCCCATCCTCAACGCGGCCACCGCCGGAGAGGCCGTGCACAACAAGGACTTCCTTCGGGTGGTCCCCATTCTGGACTACATTCGGGATAACCTGTCCGCCCCCCTCACTCTGGACCAGATTGCCGGGCAGTTTTACATCAGCAAGCACTACCTTTGCCGCATTTTCAAAACGGCTACCGGCTTTTCCGTCATGGAATACATCATCTACAGCCGGGTGCTCAAGGCCCGGCAGCTCCTTCAGGACGGGGTGAGCGTTCAGCAGGCCGGGGAGCTGGCCGGCTTCTCCGACAACTCCCACTTTATCCGCACCTTTGGCCACCTCACCGGCCTGTCCCCCGGGCGATACGCAAAGGAGTACCAGTCCGGGGATCAGGTGCTGCTCCGGGGAGAAATCAAACCTTAACCACTATTTTTATGTCAATATCCGCCAACTCCTCTCCCGGCAAACCGGCGGGTCTTTACAAAGGAGGAATCACGATTATGAAAAAAAGGAAATTCTTTGCGCAGCTCCTGGCCCTGGCTCTGGTTTTGACCCTGACCGCCCCCGCATCCGCCTATGACAGCGTGGGCGCCGGTCAGGTCCGGACCATGAGCGGCGGAGCGGCGGAGAGCTTTGTCATCGATGGCTCCGGGACCCTCTGGGCCTGGGGGGACAACCTGTGGGGCCAGCTGGGGGACGGTACAAACGAGGACCGCTCCACCCCCGTGAAGGTACTGGAAAACGTTCGGTCGGTCAGCGCCGGGGAGAGCCACACCTACGCCGTTCTGGAGGACGACACCCTATGGGCCTGGGGACGGAACGTGAGCAACTCCTTTCCCGACTCCGACGACCTGGTGAACAGCCCCACTCCCATTAAAATCATGGACAACGTAGCTTCGGCCAGCACCGGGGTATGCACCCATCTGGCCGTCAAGACCGACGGCACCCTCTGGACCTGGGGCAAATACATCGGCAACAAGACCAACAAGCAAATCAGCACTCCGCAGAAAATTATGGACAACGTAGCCGATGCCTGCACCGGCTTCGGCCACAGCATGGCTCTGAAAAAGGATGGTACTCTCTGGGCCTGGGGCCAGAACAACGACGGCGAGATTGGCGACGGCTCCGGACGGGAGCGGCTTAGCCCCGTCAAGGTGATGGAACATGTGGTCAGCATGAGCGCCGGCTACGGCTTCAGCGCCGCCGTCCAGGCGGACGGCTCTCTGTGGACCTGGGGCCGCAACTGGCAGGGTGAGCTGGGAGACGGCACCATTTGGACCTGGGGGCCGAACTGGAGCTGGGAATCCAGCGACCCGGAGGAACACGCCCTGCTCCAGGAGACCCTGGCGGGCTGGGTGGAGAAGTGGGGAGACTGGGCCAATCGGGACCACTCCATCCCCGTTCAGGTGCTGGACAACGCCGCCCGCGTCTTTGCCTCCAACAACAACACCTATGCCCTCCTGAAGGACGGCACTCTCTGGGCTTGGGGCAACAACAGCGCCGGCGACGTCGGAGACGGCACCACCGAGGACCGCCTCCTCCCCGTGCCGGTGCTGGACCAGGTGGAACAGGTCAGCGTGGGCTGGGACCACGTTCTGGCCCGCCGCACCGACGGCACCCTCTGGACCTGGGGCGGCAACGTCAGCGGCCAGCTGGGCAACGGAGAGAATCTGTTTTACGGAAACTATGTTCCCCGGTTTTCGGCTTTCCCCATTCAGGTGATGGAGGGTCTAAACGGCCGTGCGTCCGTCACCGCTCAGCCTGCGGACAACAGTCCGTCCCAGTGGGCCAAATCCGCTGTGGATGAAGCCATCGCCAACCGCTTTATGCCGGTCCCGCTGCGGAGGAATTATCGCGAGGCCATCACCCGGGCGGAGTTCTGCGCACTGGCGGTCCAGTTTTATGAGAGTTACACCTGGACTGAGGTACAGGGCCAGGTCTCCTTCTTCGATACTGCCGACCCCAATGTGGGAAAAGCCGCCTATCTGAACATTGTCAGCGGCATCAGTTCGGAGCTGTTTGCCCCCAACGACCCACTCAACCGGGAACAGGCTGCGCTGATCCTCACCAATCTTGCCAGGGCCATCGGTTCCCCCCTGCCTGCATCCTCCGTCAGTTTTTCTGACACCAGCGACATCGGCGGCTGGGCCCTGGACGCGGTAGGCCGGGTACAGGGTGCGGGGATCATGAGCGGCGTGGGCGACGGACGCTTTGCCCCGCAGGACACGTACACCAGAGAGCAAAGTGTGGTCACCATTATGAACCTCTTCCACATGCTTCAACCCGATTAACGCCAGCATACAGCAAGCGGCAGGGAGCAATCCCTGCCGCTTATCCTGTTGCTTGATATGTCCTTGTTGGTAACCGGGGGGTCAATCTACCGCGGAACCGTCCAACTGATTCCGCCCCCGGCGGACCTAAGTTCTGTACCAGCTCAATCTCTAGGTCTGCGATAGAACTTGCCCACCACCCGCTCGGTGCGCAGGACGTTGACAAAGGCCTTCGGGTCGGAGTGGCGAATCTTTCGGGCCAGGGTGCGTACCTCGCTGTCGTTCACCACAGAATAAATCATAACACAGGGGTCACCGTTGTACAGGCCCACCCCCTCAATGAGGGTTGCGGTGTGATTCGTCTCCTGAATCTGGGCGCAGACTCCCCCGGCGGTCTCCCGGCCGGTAATAATCAAAAGGGTTGCCCGCCGCCCGTCTGGGTCCAGCAGCTTAATCACCTGGGTGGTGGCGTACTGGAACAGCATGGAGTACAGCGCCTTCTCCCACCCAAAGAGATAGCCGGCGACAAAGAGCATCGCCACGTTTCCGCACAGGATGTAGTTCCAGGCATCCACATTTTTCCGCTCCGACAGGGCGATGGCAATGAAGTCGGTGCCGCCGCTGGTCACCCGCACCCACAGACACAGGCACCCGGCAAAGCCATTGATCATCCCGCCGAAGATACAGATCAGCAGCTTGTCCTCGGTGATGTCCAGGGCGGGTACCAGGTCGGTAAAGATACTGGTGAGCACAATGGTCAGGCAGGAGTACAGAGTAAACCGTTTGCCCACCAGCTTAAAGCTGATAGCGGCGGGAATTGCGTTGAGGGCCAGGTTAATGGGACCAAAGGGCAGCTCCACCCCGGCAAACTCCAGGGCACACCGCTGGATCAGGCGGGAAATCCCCGTAAAGCCGCCGGGAAACAGGTCCCCCGCCGCTACAAAGCTCTTCAAGTTGACCGCCACAATGAGAGAGGACAGGGCAATCGTCAGCACACGGACGACAAATTCTTTCAGCCGGGCGTTGGGATTTGTTGTAGTCATGGTTTCTCCTTCTTATTTGGCCTGGACCAAAATATCCGCGTTTTTCATAAAGTACTCCACCCCGGAATAGATGGTAGTCAGCACTATGACAGCGATACAGATTTCGTTGACAATGGGAGGCAGGGACAACAGCATGAGGATGACACACACCATGGTGGCGGCGGTTTTCACCTTCCCCGACCAGCCCGCGGCAATGACCCGCCCCTTGTCGGCAGCCACCATCCGCAGCCCAGACACGCCGAATTCCCGGACAATCACCACCAGCAGTGCCCAGGCGGGCATCTGCCCCACCTCCACAAACCACAGCATAGCGGCGGTGACCAGGCACTTGTCGGCCAGGGGGTCCATGAACTTGCCGAAGTCGGTAATCTGGTTGTAATGCCGGGCAATGTAGCCGTCCAGGGTATCGGTGACACTGGCGGCGGCAAAGATGGCCAGCGCCCAGTAATTAGCGTTGGGCACATCCAGATACAGCACCAGCAGGAATGCGGGGATCATGACCACCCGCAGGATGGTCAGCTTGTTAGCGGTGTTCATTGGCATGGTATCACTCCTCAATTTCTCCTGTCAGGTCCCCATCGGAGACCCCGGTTATCCTCACGCGGACAAACTCTCCCGCCGGGACCAGCCCGGCGGCTATAAACAGCACCCGACCGTCGATGTCCACCGAGTCGGCATACGTCCGGCCCGTATAGCAGCCCTCCGCATGGTTAAAGCCCTCGCAGAGCACCTCCATCACCGTACCTAGCCGCTCCTCATTGTACTCGTCCATAATTCGGGACTGCAAATCCACTACCAGCTCCACCCGGCGTCTGGCAATCTCCGGCTCCACCTGGTTCTCCATGGCGGTGGCCAGGGTGCCCTCCTCCGGGGAGAACTGGAACACCCCCACCCTCTGAAGCTTCTGCTCCCGCAGAAACTGGCACAGCTCCTCAAATTCCGCCTCCCCTTCGCCGGGCAGGCCGCAGATCAGGGAGGTGCGGATTACCACATCGGGCATGGCCCC
>JAAWCR010000110.1 GCA_022793355.1 Lawsonibacter sp.
GCGGTCCGGAAATGGATATTCTCCTGACGAAACACGCCGATGCTGCCTACCACATCACCCTCGGCTGTAATGGCAAAAGCGAAGGTCTTTGTCCTGTCTGCCGCCAGCATGGCGCAAATGTATTCTTCCCCGTCCGCCGGGGTATAGGGGAAGGGCAGGCCATCCCGCAGGTTGTCCTGCACCTTCGGGTTGTTGAGCAGTCCCGCCAGGCGCTCCCGGTCCGAAATTTTCCACGGCCTGATTATGCAATCCATATCAATCACCTCGTTAAAACGCAAAAGGGGGCCGTCCTCCGGACAAGCCCCCTGCAAAATTTGTTTACCGGCGTCCGCCGCCGCGGCGGTTTCCGCCCTTTTTCTCGATGTAGCGAAGCTCAGACAGCTTGCTGTCGGAGGACTGCATAAACTGTTTGAGCCGGTCCTCAAAGTCGGTAGGCTCTTTGGGGGCCTGGTGGACAAAGCCCATCGGGCGCTGTGCGCCGCCGCCCTGGCGCGGGGGACGGCTGCCGCCGCTCTGTCTTGGGGCGCCGCCCTGCCGGGGGGCGCGCTGGGGCGGGGGCTCCACCTGCTTGATAGACAGATTAATCCGCTTTGACTGGTCGATGCCGATGATTTTCACCTTGACCTCCTGTCCCTCGTGCAGATGGTCGCTCACCTCATTCACATAAGAATAGGCGATCTCCGAAATATGGACCAACCCGGACTTCCCCTCTGGAAGGGCCACAAAGGCCCCAAATTTTGTAATACCTGTCACCTTGCCATCTACGATGGCCCCTACACCTAACTCCATGAAAGCGACAAATCCTCCCTTGTAAAATTCACAACACACAGACCGGAACCTTGCGTCCGTCAGTTGGCCACGTCGATAAACAGGGTCTCGTCCTGTTCCACATAGCCCCGCTCCCGGGCCACCCGCTTCAGCATATCAGGGTCGTCGCTGTTTTCGATGGCGTCGGACAGCTCTTTGTTCTCCAGCTGCTGGTCGGTCACCTGCTGCGCCAGCTCGTCCCGCTGAAGCTGAACCTCCTGGATTTTCCCCCGCAGATCCAGCACCGAGGTAGCCATATAAATCAGCAGGGCCAGCACCACGATTTTGGTCAGAAAAGCGGCTCTTTTGAATTCCATGGACGTCCTCTCCTCTCTCCCGAACAAGGCGGCGGCGGGCGGCGGCATCCAGCCGCCTTGGAACGCTCTTCATTCTATACCATTTCGCCCCGGAAAGGAAGATGTTTTTTACAATTTTTCTGATTTTTTTGAAAAAACTTTTCAGCAGCCCCAGTGGGAAGGTCAAAATACCCAAAAGAGCCGCCGTCAAATCGGCCCCCAAGTATCCCAGGCGCAGCAGCCAGGGGCTGACAGCCCAAAAATAGAGGGCTCCGCCCACCATACAGAAGGCTGCCCCATACAGCCGAACCCGTCCTCCCCAGGCGTCCTGGGACCAGAGAAACAGCGCCCCCGTGGCCCCCAGCCAGAACAACAGATCCAGCAGCGGCCCCAACAGCGGCGCCCGCACCCGCACCCGGATGATGCGGAACAGGTCGTAGATCACCCCCATGGCCCCGCCCAGCAGCAGCGCCTGACACAGCGCCCGGCCCTGCTGCAACACATCAACGGTCATCCGCCCAGCAGCCGGGCCAGCAGGCCGCCCCTCCCCCGGCTCTCCTCCCCGTAAATCAGGGCGTTCACCAGCCCCTCCACCTTCAGGTCCCCCCCGTCCAGAGACAGCTTTTCAATGTGCAGCCCCTCCCCCTGAACCTCCAGAGGGCCCTGGGCGGTGGTGAGGAATATGGCGCTCTCGTCAAAGCTCTCCACCTCCTCCACACCGGAGATTACCAGCTGTTCCCGCTCCTCCAGCATAACCCGGTGTCCCATGGCGGGCCGGGCCCGGTCCTCCTCATATGGCATACGGATTCCCCCTTTCCCTCTATCCTATGGTGCGGGGGACAGCCTTTATGCGTATATTTTTCCTCACGGCCGTCGCCTTCCAAAATAAATCCTCGCCGGCCTGTGAAAATTCATAATTTGTTGTAGCTTTTTCCCGGAAAACAGTGTACAATAGAGACAACCATCTACAGATATAAAAGGAGGCTGTTCCATGAAACTGACATTTTTCGGCGCGGCTCATGCGGTAACCGGCAGCTGCCACTGCCTGGAGGTCAACGGCAAAAAGATTCTTATCGACTGCGGCCTTCAGCAGGGCCAGGACGAACACGACGGCAACACCTTGGACTTCGCCCCCAACTACATCGATTACGTGTTAGTTACCCACGCCCACATCGACCACTCCGGACGCATCCCCCTACTGGTCAAGGAGGGCTTCAACGGCCGCATCCTCACAACCAGCCTGACCGCCCAGCTGATGAGCGTCATGCTCCGGGATTCCGCCCACATCCAAGAAGGGGACGCCAACTGGCACAACCAAAAGGGCAAGCGGGCCGGCCTGCCTCCGGTAGAGCCGCTGTACACCCTGATGGACGCGGAAGAGGCCATTCAGATGCTGGAGACGGTGGAGTACGGCTGGCTCTTCGACCTGTGCGAGGGGGTTAAGGTCCGCTTCAACGACGCGGGCCATCTCCTTGGCTCCTCCACAGTGGAAATCTGGGCCACAGAAAACGGTGTTACCAAAAAGATTGTTTTCTCCGGCGATCTGGGCAACGAAGAACAACCCATCATCCGGGACCCCTCCCTGGTGGACGATGCGGACTACGTGGTGATGGAGTCTACCTACGGCGACCGGAACCACGAGCCGCCGGAGAGCTACACCGGGGCGCTGGCCGCCCTCATCGATGATGTATTCGCCCAAGGGGGCAACGTTGTAATCCCCTCCTTCGCCGTGGGCCGCACCCAGGAGCTGCTGTACTTCCTTCGAGAGATCAAGCGGGACGGCTTGGTACAATCCCTGCCCAGTTTCAAGGTCTATGTGGACTCCCCTCTGGCCTCTGAGGCCACTAAAATATACTCCGGCAATCTGAAAGGCTATCTGGATGACGAGGCCATCGCCATTATTCAGGGTGGAGAAAATCTGTTCACCTTCCCCGGCCTCACCCTCACCCAGTCCACGGAGGAATCCCGGGCCCTCAACGACGACAAGACCCCCAAGGTCATCATTTCCGCCTCCGGCATGTGCGACGCCGGCCGCATCCGCCACCACCTGAAGCATAACCTGTGGCGCCCCGAGTCCGCCGTTGTATTTGTGGGCTACCAGGGAGAGGGCACCCTGGGCCGCCGGCTTCTGTAGGGGGCCAAAATCGTAAAGCTTTATGGCGAGGACATATACTTCCGGGCCAAGGTGGTCAACTTCAAGGGCCTGAGCTCCCACGCCGACCGGGACCATCTGCTGGCGTGGGCGGAGCACTTCTCCCCCAGACCCCAGCAGGTCTTTGTGGTCCATGGGGACCGGGAGGTCACCGAGCTGTTCGCCAATGACCTGAACCAGCGGGGCATCCCCGCCCACGCCCCCCTCTATGAGGAGGTCTACGACCTGGTTACCAATTGTATGCTGGCCAAGGGCGTGGTGCTGGAGGTCAAGAAAACCGTCGGCTCCGCCGCCGCCCCCTCCGCCGCCTTCCTGCGGCTTCAGGACGTTTCCAGGGAACTGTCCGACCTGGTCAACCGCAGCCGCGGTCGATCCAACAAGGACCTGGCCAAGCTGGCCGAACAGATCCGGCTGGTTATGGAGAAGTGGGCATAATTTTCAGAATCGGAGACAATTTTTATGGAACTCGATCACAGAGAACTCAAGAATCTGGCCAGAGAGCGCGTCCTGCTCACCCAGCCCCGCTTCTGGGTGGTAGCTCTGTACTACCTGTCCATGACCATTGGGGTGTCCTGGTTTATTAGCTTTCTTCCCCTTCCGGAGGACCGCACCGTCCAATTGTTTTTTCAGGTGCTGCTGGCACTGTACCGCACCGTGGTCCAATTCGGTCTGTGCCTGTGGGCCCTCTGGACCTACCGGCAGCTGGACCCGGACACCGGTGCCCTGACCCAGGGATTCTCTGTGGCGGGGCGGGTCATCCTGATGGAGCTTGGCATCTATGTCCGGGTAGTGGGCTGGTATTTCCTGGTATCCTTTATCCTGGCCGGGCCGGTAGTGTTCCTGCTGCTCAGCGACGTTTCCGCCGTAACCGGCACGCTTGGCCTGCTCCTCCTTTTCGCCATCCTGATCGCCGTGATTGTGTTCCTCAACCTGCGGTACGCCCTGGCTCCCTATCTGCTGGCCGACCGCCCCGACGATGGCCCCACTCTCCCCATTTACCGCAGCACCACCCTGATGCAGGGCTGGAAATGGGAGTTGTTCAAGCTGGAATTCTCCTTCATCGGCTGGGAGGCCGTCAACTTTCTCCTGTCAACGGGGGTAATCCTCTTTTTCCTCCACCAGGCTGGGCTGCTGACCATGGCAGCCTTTCAGGCCGATACTTGGCGGGACCAGGCCTTGGATGTGATCTACTCGACGCGGGTGGTTGTTCTCAGCACCCTGGTCACTGTACCGGTCTCCCTGTGGCTGATTCCCTACCGTCAGACAGCCCGGGCCGGATTCTACGATGCCCGTCTGCTGGCTGCCTCCCACGAGGAACAGCGGCCTGAGATGCCGCCCCTATAGAAGCTTTCATATTTAAATCCCTGATATTCCTCCTTCGATACTTTTAGGAGCAGCCGGCAAACCATCTCCTTTTGTGTCGCAGGAGGTTTATCATTTTTTCCCACAGGCACAGCCTTTTGAGTATCACAGGCATAGCCCATAATTTTCATTTTTACAACGAAAGAAAAACCACCTGAATTCAAATGAGATTGTCTAACATTGACTTGTGTGTTGACAAACGCGCCAAAATATGATAATCTTACCCAGGTTTCAAAAACTCCCAAGGAGGGGCCAGTATGAATTTCCGTTTGACCGATAAACGAGTGAAGAGAATTAACTCTGTACAATCCAAACCGATGAAACATTGTGCAGAGTATAGCGTATAGAACGCTTTCGGATTTCATCGGGAAACAAAGCAGTCCCCGTCCAAGTCGATGCGTCAGTTTGGATGGCTATTGCTTATTTCCCGTACATGAATTTAGCGGAATAAAGGCTATGGGCAATGTTTTGTCCATAGCCTTTTGCTTTTCATTTCACATGACAGAATGATAGGCAGAGGGTAGTGCGCTTTTGTGCGCGTTTATCCTCTGCCTTTTCTTTTTTTGCGCACTAAAGAGAAAGGAATTGGAACGGATGAGTTTATTAGAAATACATGGATTAACGCACTCTTTTGGCGAAAATCTTCTTTACA
>JAAWCR010000224.1 GCA_022793355.1 Lawsonibacter sp.
CCGTCCACGCCGATCTCCCCGATCAGGTGGAGGATCACGTCCTTGCCGGACACATGGGGCTGGAGCCTGCCCTTCAGGGTGACTTTAATGGCGGAGGGCACCTTGAACCACAGCAGACCCGTTGCCATACCAGCGGCCATGTCGGTGGAGCCCACGCCGGTGGAAAAGGCTCCCAGGGCGCCGTAGGTACAAGTGTGGGAGTCGGCGCCGATAATCACCTCACCGGGAGCGACCAGGCCCTTTTCCGGGAGGAGGGCGTGCTCCACGCCCATCTGTCCCACGTCAAAGAAATTGGTAATTTTATGCTTGTGAGCAAACTCCCGTGCCTGCTTGCACAGCTGGGCGGACTTGATGTCCTTGCAGGGAGTGTAGTGGTCCAAAACGATAGCGATTTTATCCTTGTCAAAGACCTGGGTGAAGCCCGCCTTCTCAAATTCGGTGATGGCCACAGGGGTGGTGATATCGTTGCCCAGCACCAGGTCCAACCTGGCCTCGATGAGCTGACCAGGCTCCACCTTATCCAGCCCGGCGGCTTTGGCCAGGATTTTCTGCGTCATTGTCATTCCCATAGGAAAAATACCTCCTTAGCGGTTTGTTGAGAGGATTCTATCACAGGGCTTGTCAGAAGAATGTAAAGTATGATACAATAGCAAAAACTTTTTCTTGGAGTGATCTCATTGGGACATTTTGGCTTTTCCTATATGGGTCTTTTTTACCTGATCCTGCTCCTTCTCCCTAACCTGATTTGGGCCAAAAATAAACCGGAGGGCTATGAAAGCCAGTCTGAAAGCCGCATTCTGGCCGTGTTTGAGCGGGTAGGCCAGGTGTGCGTCACCTGCTGCGCGGTGATTTTCTCTGACTTTAACCTTCGCCCCTGGTCGCCCTGGAGCCTGTGGCTGGCGGCATCCCTCCTGCTCATGGCACTGTATGAGGCGTTTTGGGCACACTATTTCCGCTCCCCCAAAACACAGCGTGATTTTTACAGCAGCTTACTGGGCGTCCCTGTGGCGGGCGCCACCTTGCCGGTGCTGGCCTTTCTGCTGCTGGGCATCTATGGAAAAGTAGTCTGGATGATACTATCAACCATCGTTCTGGGCGTGGGCCACATCGGTATCCACCTCCAGCGTCTCCGCCGCCTGGAGGCAAGCACATGAATCACGAGCTGGACTTTCCCGCCGGGATATGGGAGGCCTTTGCCAAAAGCCGGCCCCCGGTGCGATGCTCGCCGGGCTATCTCATTTACCTCCAGAATACGGAAGCCACCTGTTTCTATTACCTCAAGTCGGGCAAAGTAAAGAGCTTCCTTCAATCGGAGGACGGCGGGGAGCGGGTACTGAACATCTACCGCGCCGGGAACCTCTTCGGGGAGGCCTCCTTTTTTGACGAGCTGCCCCGGGTGTCCTCCGCGATAGCCCTGTCCTCCTGTGAGATCGTTCCCATCGACCGGGAGCTGGTGACCCAGGAGTTTGCCCGCAATCCGGAACTGGCCCTGGCCATGATGAAGTATCTGGCACGGACAGTGCGTCTGCTGTCGGGCCAGGTAGACCAGATGGCCTTCCGTCCCGCCCGCTGGCGGGTGGCTAACTATCTGCTTACCCTCTCCACACAGACCGGAACGGTGTCCTGCACCCAGGAGGATATCGCCGCCGCCGTCTCGGCCAGCCGGGTGACAGTGAGCCGGGTGCTAAGCGACTTCTCCCAGGCGGGCTGGATTGCGCTGGGGTATCGGACCATTGCCCTGTTGGAACCGGAACGGCTAAAAGAATCCTGCACATTATAAAACCCTCCGGCGTGCCGGAGGGTTCATTTTTATACTTTTTGTGATTCCAGCTCCGCCGCCCGTTCCAACGCGGCGTCGATGTTGGGGACAAAGCTACCCTCCTCCACCAGATCATACATACCAGATTTACGGAATACCGACATGGGCTGGTCATTGACATGAGAAAACAGCACCCGAATCCCCTTGTCCTGGCACTCATGCCAGAGACGGCGCAGACTGTTGAGGGCGGTGATATCCATAGCCGGGACGGCGCGCATGCGCAGAATCAGCACATGGCAGCCTGTGTTGCGCTCAATATGCGGAATTTTATCCGCCGCGCCGAAGAACAGGGGACCAGTGAACTCATAGACCATCACATGGGGCGGCACAGGCTTAAGGCGGCCCTGTTCGTCTTCTGTGTCCTCTACATACTCCCATTCCTTGACATCGGACACATCGGCCATCCGCTTCATAAACAGCAGACAGGCCAGAGACAGGCCCACAGCGATGGCCACCACCAGGTCGAATATTACGGTGAGTAAAAAGGTAACCGCCAGCACCGCCACATCGCTTTTGGGGGAGTGGTTCACGACCTTTATCACGGTACGCCAGCCGCTCATGTTGTATGCGACCTGGAACAAAATAGCCGCAATACAGGGCATAGGAATCAGGGCGGCATAGGGCATAAGCAAAACCAGCACCAGCAGCAGCACCACCGCATGGATCATGCCGGCAACGGGGGACCGGCCGCCGTTTTTGATGTTGGCTGCCGTCCGGGCAATGGCTCCGGTGGCTGGGATGCCGCCAAAGAGCGCGGAAGCGGCGTTGCCGACCCCCTGGGCCACCAGCTCCATGTTGGAGTTGTGCCGGGACCCAATCATCTCGTCGGCCACCACGGCGGACAACAAAGACTCAATGGCCGCCAGCACCGCAATGGTACAGGCGTCTGGCAGCACTGCCGCCACCACATCGTAGGACACCGCCGGCAATGCGAATTGAGGCAGGGCGCTGGAGATCGTGTACAGGTCCCCGATGGTATTTACCGGCAGACGAAACAGCCTTACAGCTCCCGCCGTGACCACCACCGCAATCAGCGAGGCCGGAATCTTTTTAAAAACCATGGGCCAGACAATAAGGATTGCCAGGGCCAGACAGCCCACCCCCATCGCCGCCAGATTGACCGAGTGGAAGGTATGCACTACCTCCTCCACCTTTTCCATGGTCTCCACCGGGGAGTGGGTAAAGGTCAGTCCAAAGAAGTCCTTCAGCTGTCCGATCAAGATGGTTACCGCAATCCCGGCGGTAAAGCCGGTGGTTATGGTGTAGGGGATGAATTTAATCATACTCCCCATGCGCAAGACGCCCATCAAAATGAGCATAATGCCCGCCAATATGGTAGCCACCGCCAGGCCCTCCATGCCGTTTCGGGACACAATTCCCGCCACAATGGTGGCAAAGGCGGCGGTGGGACCTGCAATCTGTACTTTGCTACCGCCCAGGGCAGAGATCAGAAACCCGGCTACAATGGCGGTGTACAGCCCTTGCTCCGGGGACACCCCCGAGGCCAAAGCCAAGGCAATGGATAGGGGCAGGGCAATAATCGCTACAATGATTCCGGAAATCAGGTCCTTAGTAAATGCTTCTTTGGAATAGTGCTTGAGGGAATACACCAGTTGGGGGGTCAGTTCTCTCATCAGGCTCTCTCCTTCCTTTTTTGAGACCTGTTCCATCATACCTGAGAAGAGAGAAAATTGCAAGTTTTTTCCTTAAGCGCAAAAAGGACGCGGGAAAATCCCGCGCCCCAGACTGTCGAAATTGTCTGCTTTGAAGGCAAACTTTTTTGAGGAAGGCAACCAAAAGCCCCGCACATTCCAGCAAGACCAGTTTCACCGATATCCCGGCCAACGTTGACTATGGGCAAGCTGCGGCCTGGGTTGAGAACAGAAAATTACTAGGCCCCGTTTGAAAAATGGAGCTATGCACAATAGCAGGGAATTTTTTCGCCAAGCAAGCACAATTTTTCGCAGGAATACTGGATGTATTTCAAGAAAAATTGGGGCAGCATGGCGGAAAAAGGACCGCCGCCTGAGAGTATTGACATTTTTCAAACATGCCCCAGCGACACCGGTAACGGTAACTTTCCCTCTCTGCTACCTGTACCCGTGCAGCTCAAAAATGGAACGGATCAGGCGGTCTTCCTGTTCCCCATCCATTTCTAAAAACTTGCAGCCGTACTCAAAATAACCGTGCCGGCGCTCGTTGATGCGCAAAATCTGAAAGGGCAGCGTAAGGGTTCCGGACTCCACGGGCAGGGTCAGCCAGAGGATCAACTTTTCTCCCACATTATGCCGTACCGGGGTTGAGACACACACGCCGCCTGTGCTCATATTGACGACATGACAGGGCTCCTGCAGCCCCTCAAAGCTCAAAAAGCCGTCCAAATCAACGTCAATACGTACTGAAGCGCGGTTATCTCTTTTTTTGACCAAGGCAAGGCGCTCTACCTGCCAGCTTCCGCCGGGACTCAGCCGGACACGCCCTTTCATGACCACAGCCCGATTCTCTCTGCTGCTGAAGCCCCGGATGGTTACGGGTATGGGACCGTCCCCCTTTGTCAGCAGGCTTCCATCCATGCGGGGCTTGAGCTGCGCCCGGTCTCCCCGCAGATCCGTCAGGCCAGCGGCAAGAAACATCCGTCCGTCGTCGCTGTTTACCTCTACCTGCATGCCGGAGTATACCTCCAGGTCCTCGCTCCAGGCCAGCTCCTCCGCTCTCTCCCGCTCCCTCTGCTTGGCACTTTTCCCCAAAAAATCAAACAATCCCACTTTTATTCCCTGCCTTTTCACCCCGAACATTACGGAGAAGATGTTTGGTCTCCAACCGCGGCTCTCCCCCTTACCTTGGAACAGCCCATCCAGCTTCGGCCGCAGCGCTTGGCGTTGTACCGCACATAATTTTCCAGTTTTTTTAACTATATCATTATTTGGAGAATTTGTCCAGAGAAAACGGCTAATTTCTTGGAATGGGCAAGTTTTAATATGTAATTGGACAGTCGGATTTTGTCCGGCTGTTATTTTTTACCAACAATGGTAGGGGCAGAACCCCAGAAAGGAGCTCAAAAATGAGCAAAGGATTCAACGTAGATTTCGAGTACCAGGGATATGTATTCCTGGGCGGCGCACAAGGCACGTTTGAGGCCCGGGATGGGAGACGGGTCCCCTTCTTCAACATGTTCGTCCTCTCTCCCACCAGTACCTACACCTCCGAGGAGTACCAAGCCTTCGGCTTCAAGGCCGAGAAAAAGAAGTGCCTGAGCGCCGATATTATGGAAGGTCTGAACCCCGGCGACCGGGTGAAGCTCTTCTTCGACGATAAGGGCCGTGTACAAGCCGCCGCCCTGGACGGCTAAGCGCCCGCCTTATTTCCCCAGGAACGTCGTGAGACGTGCCGAACTAAACGGATAGTTCAAAGCGTTTCGGGAGGCTTCCCCGGCCTCCCGGAACCCCCGGAAGTAATCACGGGGGTACTCATGACAGAAAGGTGAGATATACAAATGAAGTGCCAAGTGCTGATTGACTGGCTGACATTTTCCGTCAAGGAGAAGGATCCCAACAAAGTGATAAAGACCTACTTAGGCCTGGACCCGGCCCTGTTCCAGGACACCGGCTTCACCCAGTTCATGGGCTACAGCAAAGTTCAGAGATTTTCGGACATCCTGGTATGCAGCGATGGCCGGGAGGACGACAATTTCCACAACATGGGCGTGTGCGTCTCCATGTCGGGCAACGGCTGCCGCACCTTTGAAACTATGTCCAAGCTGACCTTAGACTTAAAAGACAAGCAGGGCACCCAGAGCGTAGCCTTCCCCGCCCTTTTCCAGCTGCTGGCCTCAGACGCAGACGCCAACGTCTCCCGCATTGACATTGCCTGTGACGACCGGGCCGGCCACCTGGACATGGACGCCATTCTGACCAAGACCCAGACCAACGAGGTCAACAGCCGTATGACCAAGCGGTCTACAGTCATTTCCTTCGACGGCACCCAGCGTAACGGTGCAACCGCCTACCTCGGTGCTGCTTCTTCGTCCTTCCGTGTCCGCATCTATGACAAGGCCCTGGAGCAGGGCGAGGACGGTCACTGGGTGCGCGTGGAGCTGGTCATGCGCTCCAAGAATGCCAACGCCTTTGTTCAGAACATGACCAGCTCTGAGAGCCTGTTTAAAATCTTCTAATGAGGATGGCAATGAGGGCAAAAATGAGAATCTGAGCAGAAATAAAGAGTTTGCGCTCACAATTTTTCCAAAGTCTGCGGAATTTGTCGAGCCAGCCG
>JAAWCR010000229.1 GCA_022793355.1 Lawsonibacter sp.
GCTGCGGCTGCAATACGGGCTGCGGTTGTGACTCCGGCTGCGGCACTGGCTGCGGCTGTGATACCGGCTGCGGCTGCAACACCGGCTGCGGCTGCGACACCGGCTGCCCCACGCCTACTTTACCTCCCGTTCCTCCCTGTTCCTGTCCCGGCCCCCTGCCACCCTACCCCGGCATCGGGCCCACCGGTCCTACCGGCCCGCAGGGCTATCCCGGCCCCGCCGGTCCTACCGGCCCCACCGGTCCCCAGGGTATTCCCGGGCCCACTGGTGCAACGGGTGCAACAGGCGCTACCGGCGCCACGGGCGCCCAGGGTCCCGCCGGACCTGCCGGCCCCACCGGACCTGCGGGCGCCACAGGCGCCACCGGCGCTCAGGGTCCCGCCGGCGCTGTTGGCCCCACCGGCCCCGCCGGCGCTACGGGTACCACGGGCGCTACCGGCGCTCAGGGTCCCGCCGGACCTGTCGGCCCCACCGGCCCCGCCGGCGCTGCGGGTGCCACAGGCGCTACCGGCGCTCAGGGTCCCGCCGGACCTGTCGGCCCCACCGGACCTGCCGGCGCTGCGGGTGCCACGGGCGCTACCGGCGCTCAGGGTCCCGCCGGCGCTGTTGGCCCCACCGGACCCACCGGCCCTGCCGGCACTGCGGGTGCCACAGGCGCTACCGGCGCTCAGGGTCCCGCCGGACCTGTCGGCCCCACCGGCCCTGCCGGCGCTGCGGGTGCCACAGGTGCGCAGGGTGCGGGCTTTTATACGCAACCGCTCCGACAGCCATTCCGCCGGTCATGCAGAGCTCGTTTGCCCGTTTTCTATGCGCTCCGCAATGCGGCGGTATTGGTCAGAAAAATTAAATTCAATCTCTATACTCTTATCCTTATGAATGTAGACCGCGCTGACCAGCTCCACCAGAAACCCGCGGGACAGAGCATCAATGCTGCGGCGTTCCAGAAAAGCGGTCAGGCAGGGATTGCCGGCCTCAGCACCCTGGGCCATAACCTGGCGCTCATTCTGAATCCGCAGAATCGTCTCTTCAAGCTGCCGGGCCTGCTTCTCCAGCCGGCCCTTCATCCGGCGGTACTGCTCCTGGGTAATCTCGCCATTTTTCCAGTCCATATAGAGGCTGTCTAGAACCTCCGTTGCCTTTTCCAGTTCCTTTGCCTTCTGGGCTAACAGCGCATCCAGACGGAAAAATTTTGTGCCCGCCGCAGGGGCACGGTTAATCTCGTCAATGATTTCGGGCAAAGAATCCACAAACTCAATCTGCGTTTGAACTGCCGCTAAAACCGCCCTTTCCAGCGCGTCCAGCCGGATACTGTGCTTAGCGCACTTTGCTTTGGACTTATCCCGGTGGGTCCTGCATTGGTAATATACAATTCCTCTGGCCGTGTGCCGGCTCATACTCTTCTTGCAGTCCGCACAGCGGATAAGCCCGGAAAACAGATACACCGCTCCCTTACCAGGCGCGGCCCTGGTGTCCCGCCTATGCAGGGTTTGCGCCGCCTGAAAACACTCCCGGTCAATGACGGCCGGAACGGCGTTTTCTACTATAAACCATTCGCTCTCCGGCACTGCCGCCCGTTTGTGAACCTTGTAGCTGATGACCTTCTGCCTTCCCTGGCGCATGACGCCAATGTACAGGGGGTCCTGGAGTATGCGCGAAACCGTCGTCGGCGACCACAGGCCGTCATTATATTTGCAGTGAGGATTTTCATAGCGGAAGCCCCTGGAGCGTTTATAAGCGGCAGGATTTGGGATTCCGTACCCGTTCAGCCGCCTGGCGATTCCGGCCTTGCTCATCCCCTCGGAGAGAAACCAGTTGAAAATATCCCGAACCACTTGCGCGGCGTCCTCGTCAATGACAAGCGCGTTTTTGTTCTCCGGGTCCTTGGCGTAGCCATAGGGGGCGAACGCGCCGATAAACTCTCCGTTTTCTCGTTTGTGCTTAAAGGTCCTGCGCACATCGGCGGAGGTTTTATAGGCGTACTGTTCATTCATAAACCCCGTGATGCTGACTTCCAGGCTATGCACAACCTCGGGGTCTAAAAATGTGTCGATTCTCGGCTGATACAGCGAGATGAATCGGGTGTTGTAGAGCGGAATGAATTCCTCCAGAAAGCGGCCCTGGTTCGCGCTGTTGCGGAACGCTCTGGAGAGGTTTTTTACTATGATGCAGTCGATCCTTCCAGATTTCATATCCTGGACCATGCGCTGAAAGTCCTGCCGTTCCAGGTCGGTTGTACCGCTGGTTCCGTCGTCAACATAGGTGTCTACAACTTCATAACATCCATCCTCAAAGAAGCTGGGGATCTCATCATTCAGTATTTTATCCTGGTTGACCACGGACTCTGAGACGATATTTCCATCGTCTCGGGAGAGCCGGATGTATTTTCCCACCTTCCAGATCTTCTTCCCGGGCGCGGCTCCTTCGGACTTCGATCTTCTGATTCTCGCCATGACAGGGGCCCTCCTTTTCTCCCCTTAACGGTGACATTATACTATAATCCAGGTGCACTATCAAGTTTTCAAGCCGAACAACAGGCTTTTATTTTTGTCCGGCATCTCCCTGCCGGGACAGAATGAGAGTTTGCATTTCGGCCCATCGCCGGAAGCCTGCCAAAC
>JAAWCR010000111.1 GCA_022793355.1 Lawsonibacter sp.
CCGGTGGCTGTAACTTTGGTTCTCTGGATGCGGATCTTGTGGATGAAATTGTGTTTGAGGAAATGAGGAAGAAACTGGCCGAGTTTAACACGCTGACCAAGCAGAAGCAGGAGAGCTGTGACTTACAGACAATCAAGCTGAAAACCCGAATAGAGACTATTGACCAGGAGATCGGTTCGCTGCTGGATAAAATTCCGCTGGCGAATGGAGCTGTTATGGAGTACATCAACAACCGTGTAGCTGTCTTGGATGTTGAAAAAAAGGAGCTGTACGCTGAAATCGTACGGCTCACAGAAGGCAAAGGATATAGTCTGGAGAAAATCACAGGATACCTGGATAATTGGGAAAAAATCTCCATGGGCGACAAGCTAACTGTTGTGGATAGCCTGATAGAAAGTATTTATGCTTCACAGGAAAAAATCAAAATAAACTGGAAAATATAAATCGCAAATCCATTCGCTTTTGTTTGTAATGGTTCGCCAAACCGCTGGAAGTGGACAATTTCCCGCTCCCTTAGAAAACGGATCACGTTATTTACATCTGGGTCATCAGACAGGCGCAGGATATTGTCGTAGGTGAGGCGGGCTTTTTGCTCGGCGGCCAGGTCCTCTGTCAAGTCGGCAATAACGTCGCCAGTAGACTGGATAGAGCCAGCGCTCCAAGGGAATCCGGAGGCTGCGGTGGGATAGATCCCGGTGGTGTGATCCACAAAGTAGGGAGCGAAGGCAGGATTGTTCCGCACTTCCTCGTCGGTAAGGTTTCGGGTCAGTTGGTGGACAATGGCCGCGACCATCTCCATGTGCCCCAGTTCTTCAGTACCGATATCTGTAAGCAGCCCCTTGGCCTCGGCGTATGGCATGGAATAACGCTGGGACAGATAGCGCATCGAGGCGCCCAATTCCCCGTCGGGTCCACCATACTGGCTGATGATGAAGGCGGCGAGTTTGGGATTGGGGGTGGAGATTTTTACCGGAAATTGCAGCTTTTTCTCGTAATGGAACATCTCATTTCACCTCATTCTGCGCAAAATTCCAGGGCCAGGGCTCTGATAGCCACTGGTAGCTGTCACCGGCGGCGGCTGTTTCCTTTGTAATGGGGCCGTACTTAGATTCATAGGCCGCTTTAGCCGCCTTCTCCATAGCGGAGAACTGTTTAAATAAGCTGAACGCTTCGGTATCATCCTTATGGGTATCCAGGTAGATCCCTAGTTCCAGCACCACAAATTCCAGGGCCTGAAGCTCGGCCAAGGGGGTGTCGGGCAGGGAGGAGCCCTGCACAGCAAGACGGAAGGGCAGGTTAAGCCCGGGAAACAGAGTACCATTGCTCAGAGCCTCAGACTGGGAATATTTTTGGGGGCTGTTCTGCTGAAAAGGCACATAGGGCACCGCCAGCCCGGCGCAGGATGGCAAAGTGCCATTGCTGTCCGGGCAGCTGGCCGCAGTCTGGGCGGCTGGACGACCGCTGTTGCTGCCATTATTTTCGATCAACAAGGGAAATTCCCTCCTTCACTAAATAAAGGAGGACGGGCGCGGGGAGCGCACAGCGTCCCCCTCAATCCATTCTATGACTGGGGCCGCAGATCGGTACACGCATACCAGCCCAACCACTTCCATAGGATAGGAGGGAGGTGGTCATATTGAAAAAAGGAATTTTGCTGGCCGGAGCGCTGGTAGCAACCATTCTTCTGCTGGCGCTGGCCCTGAACCGGCTGAGCAGCCTTGTGGAACCGGTCATGGAACCGTCGGCAATGCAGCATACCAGGCCATTGATTTTGGATGCGGGCCATGGTGGGGAGGACGGCGGTGCGGTTTCCCTTACCGGAGTGCCAGAGAGCCAAATCAACCTGGCCATTGTCCTCAAACTGCGGGATGTACTGGGGCTATATGGCGTTGACCCCGTTTTGCTGCGGGAGAAAGACATTTCTCTTCACGACGAAGGAGCGAATACATTGCGGGAGAAGAAGCGGTCTGACCTGAAAAACCGGGTTGAGACCATTGAAGCCGTTGAAGGGGGCGTCCTTTTGAGCATCCACCAGAACACCTATCCCGGTAGCCGCTACCACGGGACTCACGTGTTTTACGCCCCTACGGAAGACTCCCAATCTCTGGCGGAACACTTTCAAACCAGCATAAAAGACGCTCTCCAGCCGGACAATGAGCGGGTTATCAAGCGGATTCCCGATACAGTCTATATTATGAACCACGTTACCTGCCCCGCCATTCTAATAGAGTGCGGCTTTCTCACGAACCCAGGGGAGGAGGCTATGCTCCGGGACGAGGACTACCAGCGCAAGCTGTCTGCCGTCATCGCCGCTGCCTGGCTGACTGCCCCTTGAATCCATGGTGGTTTTGTGATAAAATCAGAAGCGTAAACCAAAATTTACAGAGGCAGTTTAAAATGGACAAATATCCAATGATTAAAAAATATATTGACGAACTGGATTACTTAAATTTGTTGAAGAATTATGCTCCGGGAGATGAATTTGATGTAGAATCGAAAGAGATTGCCGCTAAAGTCACCGAATTATTGCCTGTGCAGGAAATCGCATGGATAATCGCAGGAGTATTTAACAAGCATTTTAATGATAACAACTCACCGGATATGTTTATGGACTGTGCTAAAAAAATTTATGACGAGTTACATCATTAAGTTCCAGCTGATTGAGTAGGTTACGTATAGACAAAGGAGAACAACCATGAAGGCAAGGACCTTATTTTATTGTACTGAGTGCGGCAATGAGCTGCCCAAGTGGGCGGGCCAGTGCCCGGCCTGCCGGGCCTGGAACACCATTGTAGAACAACCGGCCGAAAAGCCCGCCAAGCGGTCCGGGCCAGTGAAGGGGGGTTCGACCCTTGGAGTAGCCGTAAACCGGCCCCGGCCCATGAAGGATGTGGAAATTACCGATGAACTGCGCTTCGCCACCGGTATGGGGGAGCTGGACCGGGTGCTTGGGGGCGGCGCGGTGAGAGGCTCCCTGGTGCTGGTGGGGGGCGCACCGGGTATCGGCAAGTCCACCCTGATGCTGCAAATCTGCGATAATCTGTGCCGCTTCGCCAAGGTACTGTATGTATCCGGGGAGGAGTCGGAGCGGCAGATTAAGCTGCGGGCAGATCGGCTTCGAGTGCGGGGCGAGGGCCTCTATCTACTGGCCGAGACCAATCTGGAAAACATGGTAGATGCAGTTCACCAGCTGCAGCCCGACGTTCTGATTGTCGATTCCATTCAGACGCTGTACCATGGAGATGTAACCTCTGCGCCGGGCAGCGTAAGTCAGGTAAAGGAATGTACCTTAACACTGATGCAGCTGGCAAAGGGCGAGAACATTACCGTCTTTGTTATCGGTCACGTAAACAAGGAGGGCTCTATTGCCGGGCCAAAAGTGCTGGAACATATGGTAGACTGTGTGCTTTACTTCGAAGGGGAGCGGCATATGGCCTACCGTATTCTCCGAGCAGCGAAAAACCGGTTTGGAGCCACCAATGAAATCGGTGTCTTTGAGATGGAGGAGGGGGGACTTGCCGAGGTGCCAAACCCCTCTGAGGCCATGCTGGCCGGGCGTCCCGCCGGAGCGCCCGGAACCTGTGTCACCTGTGTCATGGAGGGGATACGGCCGGTGCTGGCGGAAATCCAAGCCTTGGTGGTACCCTCCAGCTTGGGGAATCCCCGGCGGGTAAGCAATGGCTTTGAATACAGCCGCTCCATGCTGCTGCTGGCAGTATTGGAGAAGCGGGGTGGCCTGATGGTGGGGAATTGTGACGCCTACATCAACGTCATTGGTGGGCTCTATTTGGAGGAGCCCGCCGCCGACCTGGCCGCCGTGCTGGCATTGGCTTCCAGCTTCCGGGACAAGCCGGTGCCCCATGACTTGGCCGCCGTAGGCGAAGTTGGGCTGACAGGAGAACTCCGCGCCGCCAGCGCCTTGGGGCAGCGTTTGGCAGAGGTTCAGCGGCTGGGCTTCACCAAATGCCTTATCCCCAAGCGAACCCAAGGGAAGCTGGTGGTCCCAGAGGGGCTAGAGCTGATTCGAGTGTCCAACATCCGGGAAGCTATGGCCGCACTGCTGTGATGGCTGTGCGGGCACAAAGTTTACGCATTTAGACTGTCCAGGCTCTCCCGCAGAGGCCGCCCGGGACAGGGAACAATAGCCGTCTTTCTGGTAAACGCAGGGGTCGATGCAGACAATGAGGCTCATGGTTTATTCCTCCTTAAGATTCTTTTGCTTGAGAAAAGAACCAAAGAAAAACCTTACAAAAAACTTCGTTTTTCTAGTATGCCAGAAACATTCCGAAAAATACAAACGGTGCTGGTCCGTTGGACTGGCACCGTTTTTGTATCAAAATTCACCTAATTCCCGCACAACTGTGGAGGCCAGGAGCAGCCCGGCAGCGGCGGGGACAAAGGGCATGGAACCCGGCGTATCCCGTCGGGCGGTGGAAGCGGGGCGGGTGCCGGTATCCTCCGGAGCCTCGCAGTCTGCAGAGCGCAGAGGAGAGGTGGGAAGCTCGGTAGAATAGACCACCTTCAGGTGGTGGATTCCCCGTCTCCGCAGTTCTTTCCGCATCGTACGGGCCAGGGGGCAGCCCTGGGTTTTGGAGATGTCGGTGACAACAAAAGCGGAGGGGTCAAACTTGTTGCCGGTGCCCATGGCACTGATAATTTTTACTTGTAAGGTGCTACACCTTGTCACTAACTCCAACTTGGCGGTCACCGTGTCGATGCAATCAATTATATAGTCGTACTGCGCTAAATTTACTTTGTCCGCGTTTTCTGGTAGGTAAAACATGCGAAAAGACCTTACTGCGCAATCCGGATTGATGTCCTGAACCCGCCGGACCATTACCTCTGCTTTGGACTGACCGATTGTGGAGTGGAGGGCGGCAAGCTGACGATTCAAGTTGCTTTCGGACACCGTATCGTCATCATAGAGGTGTAAAGTTCCTATACCTGACCGTGCTAGCGCCTCAACGCAATAGCCGCCTACGCCACCTACGCCAAAGACAGCCACTTTGGCTTTTTTTAAGCGATCCAGCGGTTCGTCTCCCACAAGCAACCGGGTGCGGATAAATTGGTCAGACATAGTGCGCCTCCGTTTCTGTTCTATATCAGTTGTTGAAAAAGTCCGTGCTGTGTGCAGTACCACAGTAAAATCCCGTGGCCAAAGCAGGGGATACGGGTTTGCAGATCCCATTCGGGGTAGAGCCGCCGGAGAAACAGCGTGTCTCCGGTGAGTAGAGCCACAAAAGAAATAGCGTGGTCCTTGGTCATGGGGTGAGGGGAGGAGACAAACCAGCTGTCGTCTATTTTTTCCACAGACAGCTTGTCCTCGCCTTCCGCCTTTTTTGGCTCCAGCGGGAGTATCGTCCTGCCGCAGCAGGACACGTCCGCCTCGGACGCAGCGGTAATAAGGTTGCCGCAGTCGGGACAGACGTAACATTTCAGCTTTTTCATATTTCCTCTTTCCTGGTCGTTGGCGTCCAGTTTGCCGGAGAGCAGCGCCTCCAGCCTGACGCCCAAAACCCTTGATAATTCCGGAAGGAGGGACACTTCGGGGCACCCAAGGCCCCGCTCCCATTTGCTGACCGCCTTGTCACCGACCCCTATGGCCTCGGCCAGCGCCTTCTGGGTCAGTCCCTTTTGGGTGCGCAGGGCCCGGATGAGCCCGCCGGTTTTCACCTGGTCCATATGTCCTCACCTCCTGAAAACAGGGTAGCAGTTTTTTAGGGGAAAATCAATCGCCGTACCGTAGAGTTCTGCTTATTGGGTGTAACTTTGCTCCATAACCTCTTTATGTAAAAAGCGCCTCTGCTTCATAAAACAGAGGCGTTTTCACTTATTTCACTAAATAGCTCATGTCATACAGCCCCGGCTTTTCCACACCGGCGATGAACTTAGCAGCCTCCACCGCCCCCTGGGCGAAGATTTCCCGAGAGAGGGCGGTGTGCTTGATCTCCATAATCTCGTCGTGCCCGGCGAAAATGATCTCGTGCTCGCCCACGATGGTGCCGCCTCGAACAGCGGAGATACCAATCTCCTTCTTGTCACGGGGATGGCGGGTGGAATGGCGCTCATAGATGTACTGCGCCTGATAACCGCAGGACTGGGCCGCTACATCGGCGATCATCAAGGCCGTGCCGGAGGGAGCGTCCACCTTCCGGCGGTGGTGGCGCTCCACAATCTCAATATCATAGCTGTCCCCAAGGACGGCGGCGGCCTTTTTCACCAGCTCCAGTAGCACGTTAATGCCCAAAGACATATTGGCGGAGCGGAAGATAGGCACCTCCAGAGCGGCGGAACCCACTTGAGCCTCCTGCTCGGGGGAGTAGCCGGTGGTGGCAAGAATCAGAGGGATTTTGCGGGCTTTGGCAAATTCCAGCAGGCCGTCCAGCGCGGCGGGGGAGGAGAATTCAATCAACGCATCTGCCTCGCCGGCAAACTTGGCAGGGGAGTTGTAGACCGGAAACTCCCGATCGCCTGTTCCCAGAACGTCGAAGCCGGCGCACACCTCCACTGCGGGATCGCCGGCGCACAACGCCTCCACCACCCGGCCCATATGGCCGTTACAGCCGGATATGATTATCTTCAGCATTATTTTTGTTCCTTCCGTAGGGCGTGACACCCCCCAGCGCACCGTATGACGAGATTTGCGGCGTGCCAATGGTTACGCCCTGAAAATTTACAGCAGCCCCATCCGCTCCATGGAGGCACGGAGGACGGCCAGATTTTTGTCCGAGATGTCACACAGGGGCAGGCGCAGAGGACCGGCCTCCATGCCTATCAGGTTCATGGCCGCTTTGATGGGGATGGGGTTGACCTCGCAGAAGAGGGCGTCGATCAGATCCATGTACTTGATTTGAAGCTGAGAGGCAGCGGCGAAGTCGTTTTCCAGGCACAGATGGCTCATTTTCACCATAATCTCTGGAATGATGTTGGAAGCCACCGAGATTACACCCTTGGCCCCCAGAGCCATCATGGGCACCACCTGGTCGTCGTTGCCCGACCAGATGTAAAAGTCGTTGGGGCAGAGGCAGCGGGTGTGGGCCAGGAGGGAGAAATTGCCGCCGGCCTCCTTCACACCGTTGATTTTGGGGTTCTCGGACAGCACCTTGTAAGTATCGGCGGTGAAGGATACACCGGTGCGGCCGGGTACATTGTAGAGGATGATAGGCAGATCAGTGCGGTCAGCGATGTATTCATAGTGCTTGATAAGACCGGTCTGGCTGGCCTTGTTGTAGTAGGGGGTAACGTGGAGCAGGGCGTCAGCCCCGGAGTCCTGAGCGTGCTGGGACAGGTAGACGGCGGCGGAGGTATCGTTGCTGCCCGCTCCGGCGATGACCTTTACCCGGTGGTCCACCCGCTTAACGCAGAATTCCACAGCGGCGATGTGCTCCCGGATGGACATGGTGGCCGACTCGCCGGTGGTGCCGCAGACGCACACCGCGTCCACCCCCGCCTCAATCTGAGCGTCAATCAGCTTGCCGAAGGCGTCGTAGTTGATGGTGCCGTGCTCGTCAAAGGGGGTCACCAGGGCGGGGCAGGAGCCGGTAAAGACGGGAGTTCTCATAAAAAAGCATCCTTTCCAAAAAATTTAAAATGTCACAGAATCCAATATTGCGTACGCGCTGGCAAGTAGCTCCTCAGAAGGCTGATAATAACTGGAAATTTCCACCGAAAATACATTGCCGCTTTGTTCCGTCACATAAATCTCTCCGACAGCGTACTGTTCGTTATAAGCCAAGTGGGTTGCGGAGTAGTCTCCAGAGCCGAATGTCACTTCCTCACGGATTGCTTCATTACGGATACCTACTTCATGGGCTGTGTCCAGGTTCATTGAGCCGCACATTTGATTTACCGCTTCCTCAACAGAAGAGGCGTCCAGGAGGGTTACCCGGACGTTAAGCATAAAGCCAGCGTTTTCCCAGCTAGACTCCACAATAAACTGCGTGATGCGCTTCTGGTACTCATCCTCATAATCCCTTGCCGTAAAAAGCTCGGGGTCATAGGTGACCGAACAACCCAACTCACTGTTGAACTGGACGGCAGGGGCGGATTTGCTCAGTTCAGAATCTGATCCGATCGAAGTGTCCACAGGGCTGGAGCTGCTACTGCTTCCCACGCTGCGGGGTGAGCAGGAAGTCAGCAGCAAAGCCAGCACCAAGATTGGTATTATCCGTCTCATACTCTGTGGTCGATATACCCCTCGGCGCACAGCAGCTCGGCCAGCAGGACCCCGCCGCCGGCGGCGCCACGGAGGGTATTGTGGCTCAAGCCCACAAACTTGTAGTCGTACTGGCTGTCGGGGCGGAGGCGTCCGGCGGAGATGGCCATGCCACCCTCCAGATCTCGCTCGGTGTGGGCCTGGGGGCGGTCGGGCTCCTCGAAGTAGTGGATAAACTGCTTGGGAGCGGAGGGAAGGTCCAGCTCCTGGGCCCGGCCCTTGAAGTTCTTCCAGATTTCCTTGATCTGCTCCTCAGTGGGCTTTTTGCCCTCCTTAAAGCGGACAAAGACGGCAGCGGTGTGGCCGTCGGACACAGGCACCCGCAGACACTGGGTCGTAATGGCGGGACCGTCAGCCTTGACAATTTTTCCGTCCTCAATATGTCCCCACACCTTCAGCGGCTCCTGTTCGCTCTTTTCCTCCTCGCCGCCGATGTAGGGGATCAGGTTGTCCACCATCTCGGGCCAGCGCTCAAAGGTCTTGCCCGCACCGGAAATGGCCTGATAGGTGCAGGCCAGAACGCAGTCAATATCGTAGCCCTCCCGCATCAGGGGGGTAAGGAGGGGGGTATAGCTCTGAATGGAGCAGTTGGATTTAACGGCGATAAAGCCCCGCTTGACGCCCAGGCGCTTTCGCTGGGCGTGGATGATCTCGATATGCTGGGCGTTGAGCTCGGGGACCACCATGGGCACATCGTCGGTCCAGCGGTTGGCGGAGTTGTTGGACACCACGGGACACTCCGCCTTGGCGTAGCGCTCCTCCAGCGCCTTGATTTCTTCCTTTTTCATGTCCACTGCGCAGAAAACGAAGTCCACCATTCCGGCGATCTGCTCCACGTTGGCTGCGGCGTCCATGACAACCAGCTTTTTCGCCTCCTCCGGGATGGGGGATTTCATGGCCCAACGACCGGCCACAGCCTCTTCATAGGGCTTACCCGCCGAGCGGGGGCTGGCGGCCAGGGCGGTGAGCTGAAACCAAGGGTGGTTTTCCATCAGGGTAACGAACCGCTGGCCCACCATGCCGGTAGCGCCGATGATACCTACTTTGTATTTTTCCATAACAAACAACCTCCATATCAGTCCAGACCATTCTATGCTTCCGGGGAAAAAGGAATGTTTTTTTCGGAATAAATTGACCGGACGAAAAAAATAAATCAGCGGCTTTTCAAGCGGCTGATTTTGTACTATAATGTCGGGGAGGGCAATTTTGCTCACGCAAGCCGCAGCCCTCAATATTTTTGATTATCCTATCATGTTTTCCGATACATTGTCAAGAGAATACCGAGAGAAATGGAGTACATTATGCACAAAAGATTTATGCAGCTTGCCGCCGCCGTCCTGGCCGTCTGTCTGACCGTTCCATCCGCAGGAGCAGTCACCACCAACCGAGACGGCGACACGATGATCCGGGTGGGGCTGGCCTCCACCAGTCCCCATGTGCCTACCGGAGAGCTGGAGGCGGCCCATCTCCAGAATGAGCACGGAGCGGGCTACCGCTTCGGCTACTACGACAGCAACCTGAATTTTGTGGAGCTGGCCCGTACCAGCAGGGATGTGGAGAAGGCGGCGGTGCTGAAAACGGAGAATCTTTACTATGGCAAATCTACAACGCTGAATAAATATACTTATTCCGCATCTATTTCCAGTAGCATTCTGGTGGGGTGTGTCCATATTCAGCTGCCCGGAAGTTATGGCTCCTACGCCGAGGCAGCGGCCGTGGCCACCGGATATCGGGACGGCTTTGTTGCATGGATTGATGGGCAGTACCAGGTCCGGGTAGGGGCCTACGCCACCGGAGCAGAGGCGCGGGAGGTGCAGGGCACCCTTGGGGGGATTGGCAGCATTGTGGGCACCAGCGCCTACGGTATGAGCGTCGTGGAGACAGGGACCGACCATATCCTGTTCCAGTACGACAACGGCGCCTCCGGAGCCCTGGCCATCCAGCCCGACGTCACCGGGGCAGGGGAGGTTCAGACCTGGTTTTCCGGGTATAAATACCGGGGGGGCTTCCAGTACCACAGGCGTACTGGAGGAAACCTCACCGTGGTCAATGTGCTGCCCCTGGAGGACTATATCAACGGAGTGGTCTGCTATGAGATGGGCCGGGAGTGGCCCTTGGAGGCCCTGAAGGCCCAGGCCCTGTGTGCCCGCACCTATGTGCTGAAAAACCTGGGGACGCACAACAGCCACGGCTTTGATATCTGCCCCTCAGACAGCTGCCAGGTCTACCGCGGCATGGGCAGCGAACGGCCTGACTACGGCCCCAGCGAGGCCAGTATGCGGGCAGTGGCCGAGACGGCGGGCATGGTAGTCAAGTACAACGGCAGACTGGCCGAGGTCTTTTACGTCTCCAGCTTCGGAGGGGCCAGCGAGGATGCCAAAAATATTTGGGGGTCCGACACGGTCAACGAATATCCCTACCTTCGAGGGGTGGAGGACCCCTACGAGGCCGACCTGGACTACGCCAACGCCTTTTCCCCCTGGACGGTGACCTATACCACCTCTCAGCTGACCCAGCAGCTTCAGAAGAGCGGCCTGGGTGTGGGGACTTCGGTGAAATCGCTGGAACTGCACTATTCTGATTTAGGCAATGTGATTCAGGCAACCGTCCATTGGGCCAACGGCCAAAACAGTACCATCAGTGCTAGCAACATCCGCAGCCGGTTTGATGTGCGGTCCATCCGCTTTACCGTCAACGGATCGGGGACAGGCGGTACAGGCGCACCATCTGACCCCGAAAATGGTGGAGAGGTCTATATCAACGGCTCCGCAGTGTCCGGCGGGATAGAGGGCAAATATGCCATCTCCGGCTCAGGGGCAGTGTCGCAAGTAGGGGACAAGCCCTACGCCATCAGCGGAACCGGCTCCATATCCGCGGTGGGGACCGGCGGCGGGCCAAACAACAGCACAGCCACTCAGCCGGGGGGCGGGACAGTCACCGTCACCGGCAGCACCTACACCTTCAACGGCGGTGGGTGGGGCCATCAGGTGGGCATGAGCCAGTACGGCGCAAACGCCATGGCCCGCCGGGGCTTTACTGGCAGTGAAATCGTTGAGTTCTATTTCCCGGGTGTCCAGGTGGCACACTATTAAAAATGAAGAAGGATGTACGCTTTTGAAAACCGCCGATTTTGATTTTCAGCTCCCCGAAGAGCTGATTGCCCAAACGCCCCTGGAGCGGAGGGACGCCTCCCGTCTGCTTACCCTGGATAAGACCACCGGGGCCGTAGGCCACCGCCATTTTTATGATCTGCCTCAATTTCTCCGGCCGGGAGACTGCCTGGTGCTCAACGATTCCCGTGTGCTGCCCGCCCGGCTCATCGGTCACCGTCCTACCGGTGGGGCCTGTGAAGTATTGCTCCTTGTCGATAAAGGGGAAAACCTCTGGGAATGCCTGGTTCGTCCGGGCCGGAAGCTGAAGCCCGGAACCCAGGTGTTGTTTGGGGACGGCCAGCTGACCGCCACCGTGGAGGCGGAGCTGGACGACGGCAAACGGGAGGTCCGGTTTCACTATCACGGCATCTTCCTGGAGATTCTGGAGCAGCTGGGCAAAATGCCCCTGCCGCCTTACATCAAGGCGGAGCTGGAGGACCAGGAGCGATATCAAACCGTCTACTCCAAAGTGGTGGGTTCCGCCGCCGCCCCCACCGCCGGGCTCCATTTTACACCAGAGCTGCTGGAGCAGATACGAAAACTCGGTGTAAAGGTATGTTACGTTACACTTCATGTAGGGCTTGGAACCTTCCGTCCTGTGAAGGCGGAGGATATTCAGGACCACGAGATGCACTCTGAGTTCTGTATGATTTCGCAGGCAACCGCAGATACCATCAACGAGACCAAACGAAACGGCGGTCGGGTTATCTGTGTGGGCACCACCTCCTGCCGCACTGTGGAGAGCTTTGCGGAGAAAGATGGAACCCTGGCGGAACGCTCCGGCTGGACCAGTATTTTCATCTATCCGGGTTACCGCTTTAAGGTGCTGGATGCTCTGGTCACCAACTTTCATCTGCCCCAGTCCACCTTGATTATGCTGGTGTCCGCTCTGGCGGGACGGGAGCGCGTTCTGGCCGCCTATGAAACGGCAGTGCAGGAAGGTTACCGTTTCTTCTCCTTTGGAGACGCCATGATGATCGCGGATTTTACGGAGTACTGATATGCCGCAACTGAGCTTTACTAATGAACGTATTCTGGAGGTTGCGCTTCGGCAGTCCGCTGTTGACGCCGGCTGCCAAAGGGATGATTTTTTAAGGGATAAAAACGTTATTGTCGCCTCTCAGAAAAGTCCGGGGGCCAGAAAATATTTAGAGCTTCCCTTTTCCTGCCATCTGATTTCCTACGGGAGCAATGTTGTGGCTTCCGTCTCCAATCGGTATTGGGACATTGTGTCAGCCTACATCGCACGTTTTCCGGCGGAACATTGTTTTGAAACACCGAATCTGCATATTCTGAACGACGCCCTGGAGCAGGAAGGGCAACGGGTCTGCTTTATGGCGGAGTATTTTCTTCCGGATTTGGAGCGGCTGACCGCGCACGAGTGTCCCTACCCAACAAAGCTGCTTGGACCGAAGGATTTTGGACCGCTGTACCTCGACACATGGAGCAATGCCCTGTGTGAAAAACGCAGGGAACTGGATGTGTTGGGCATTGGCGCTTACGATGGGAGGCAGTTAGTCGGTTTTGCGGCCTGTTCCGCAGACTGTGAAGAGATGTGGCAGATTGGCGTGGATGTACTTCCAGATTACCGAAAGCGGGGGATTGCATCTGCGCTGACCAGCCGGCTGGCGTTGGAAATTTTGAAGCGGGGCAAGGTGCCTTTTTACTGCTGTGCCTGGTCTAACGTAAAATCCGCCCGCAACGCGGTGAAGAGCGGCTTTCATCCAGCCTGGGTGGAACTAACGGCAAAAGAAATTCCTTTTGTGGAAAACTTAAACCAAAGATAATTACCAGTGAAGAGACAAAAAGGAGTAAATTCATGGAACTGAACAAGCTGCCCAATATTGGTCCGGAGCTGACCCGGCTGCTGAACGAGGTGGAAATCCGTGACTCGGAAGAGCTAAGGGAGCTGGGGGCGTTTTTTGACGGTCTGCCCAAATAATGGGAAAATGCTATGGTTTTTACGTATAAGGAGCTAAAAGAGTATGTGAGGGGGGATTTTGAGCGGTTTTATGAGATGGGATTTCAAGAAGAACAGATTTTTCTCGCTGTTTTGGATGAATATAAATACGGGAAAGATTTTTGTCCCATAGAAAATCTTTGTATCCATATTTTTTTAGCACTTAATTATTTACGAAAGGGCTTGAACACGGACGTAGTAGCCGAGCATTTAAGGCGACTGCTAACTGAAGTGTCAGAGTATCTTATTAAGTCAGATTTGGGAAATGAGTACCCAAATTACATTACAGATTTGAAGGAGATTTTGCGTGTTTGAAGTAATAAAACAAGAGGGCCGAGCCCGGAGAGGGGTATTCATCTGCGCCCACGGGGCGGTTCAAACCCCCGTATTTATGAATGTAGGCACTCAGGGGGCCATCAAAGGGGCGGTATCCGCCCACGATTTAAAGGAGATTGGCTGCCAGGTGGAGCTGTCCAACACCTACCACCTCCATCTGCGCCCTGGTGACGAGGTGGTCCGCCAAATGGGTGGTCTCCACAAATTTATGGGCTGGAACGGCCCAATGCTTACCGACAGCGGAGGGTTCCAGGTCTTTTCTCTGTCCAAGCTGCGAAAAATCAAGGAGGAAGGTGTCACCTTCGCTTCCCACATCGACGGGCGGCACATCTTTATGGGCCCGGAGGAGTCTATGCAGATTCAGTCCAATCTGGGCAGCGATATCGCCATGGCATTCGACGAATGTGTGGAAAATCCATCTCCCTACGAGTATGTAAAGGCTTCCTGTGAGCGGACAGCCCGGTGGCTGGAGCGCTGCATCGCAGAGCATGACAGGTTAAATGCCTTGCCGGAGACAGTCAACCCTCAGCAGCAACTGTTTGGTATTAACCAGGGGGGAACTTACGCCGATTTGCGTGTGTGGCATATGGAGAAAATTGCCAGTCTTCGTTGCGATGGCTATGCCATCGGCGGGCTGGCGGTGGGGGAGCCCACCCAAGTGATGTATGATATTATTGACGCAGTGGAACCCCATATGCCGAAGACAAACCCCCGGTATCTGATGGGGGTGGGCACTCCCTCCAACATCATCGAGGGGGTAGCCCGGGGGATTGATTTCTTCGACTGCGTTATGCCCGCTCGCAACGCCCGACACGGTAAGCTGTACACATGGGAGGGGACCATCAACATCAAAAATGAAAAATTCAAGCTGGATGAGCGCCCCATTGACTTTGCCTGTGACTGCCCCGCCTGCCGCTCCTTTTCCCGAGCCTATCTGCGCCATTTGCTGACGGCGGGGGAGATGCTGGCCATGCGGCTGGCGGTGCTCCACAACCTTCACTTCTATAACGAACTGATGGCCCGCATCCGGGAAGCGCTGGATAACGGAACCTTTGAGGATTTCCGCACCCGGTACTCTGGTTTGCTGGACCGACCCGCTCCGTAGGACTTCGGTTCACGCGCAGTGGTTTATCAGGATGTGAAAAATTTGACAAAAGGGCTTGTCAATTTAGGAAATATCCGCTATAATATTTTTCACTGCGTCAAATGATATTTGTTGACAAGTTCGATTATGCAGTAGTTTTGGAGGAAAGATTTATGACCGATCCTAGTTTGATCCTTATGCTCGTGCTGATGTTCGCCATGCTATATTTCTTCATGATTCGCCCGGAGAACAAGCGGAAGAAGGAGGCCCAAAATCTGCGGGACTCCCTGAAGGTTGGCGATGTCATTACCACTATCGGCGGCATTGTGGGCACCATCTGCAAGGTGGACGAGAGCACCATCGTTATTGAGACCAGCGCCGACCGGGTGCGCATTGAGTTTACCAAGTGGGCGGTGTCTAGCAAGAACGTGGCCCCCGCTGAGCCCAACGCTTAAAAAGTTACAGGCATGTCTTTTGCCCTCCCCGCATAGGTTTTATCAAACCATGGGGGAGGGTGTTTTTATGAAAAAGAAGGAGCGGCGTCCGGAGGAATCCGGTAACCAGTGGCTCAATACCATGTGCGAGGTGCTGAAAGGCGGCGTGCTGGCTGGAGTGGCCTCCATTCTGGCACTGCTGCTCTGCGCGGTTCTGGTGTCTGCGGGCGTGCTTCCGGTGAATGGCATGTACGGGGCGGTGCTGGCCTGCTGTGTGCTGGGCGCGATGGCGGGCGGGACCTATGCTGTTCGCCGGGTGGGCGGACGGACGCTGCTGGCGGGACTGGGGGTGGGTGGCGTGCTGTTTCTGCTGCTGCTCACCGCGGGGCTCATCGCCTATGAGGGGGCAAGTATCGCCAACGGCGGAGCCGGAATCCTGTGCGCTTGCCTGTGTGGTGGGGCTATCCCGGGACTTTTGGCAAGAAAACCCAAGAAAAAACGCAGAAGATGATTGAAATTTTTTTGCAGCTGTGTTATAATAAATCTCACTATAGCAGAATCTGCTGTAAGCTACCAAACAGGAGGAGTAACCAATGAAACATATCCAGACTTTGAATGGGGCCACTTTGAAGGCCAGCGCCGCTACGGGCGGCTGCGGTGAGTGCCAGACTTCTTGCCAGTCCGCCTGCAAGACTTCCTGCACTGTCGCCAACCAGAAGTGCGAGAACAAGTAAATCCAAAAGCCTGAAAGGGCGGGCGCGTTTGCGCCTGCCTTTTTGCTGTCCGTTCCTTTTACAATTCCGAAACTGCTCAAAGGGGTGCTGTATATGGGAACTTATAGCCTGATCATTCTCCTAGTGTTTGGCGTTGTAATTTACTTACTCTACGGTCGGGGCCTGGCGGTAACGAAAAATATCGCTGCTGTCCTGTTTGTGTTTCAGCCTGGACGGGAAGCTGACCGGGTGAGACTGAACTCCTGCACCGGCTGGATCCGGCACGTAGGCCGGTTCCGGGGAGCGCGAATTTGCCTGTTTGACTTCGAGGACCGGCTTTCGAATGGGAAAGCGGAGGTACTTCTGTTAGACCGAAACAAGCGGCCGTTGCTGAGGCTGAACCGGCAGTCGCCTAGAGGAAGGATTCAAGTAGAGGAAGGCAGCAGATATTATCTGAGTTGGGAATTTCAAAATGCAACCGGACAGTGCGAGCTGCGCTGGAAAGAGCTGAAACCGTAAATGAGAGGAGACATTTAAAATGACAACGGTACATACCTTTACCGCCCTGGGGCAATATCTGGCGGCGGACGTGAACAGCGGAGCGGTCCACGTGCTGGACAGGCTCACCTATGATCTGCTCAGCGGGGCAGGGGAAAGGCCCTTGGTGGAAACACTGCCCCAGGAGGTTGCGGACAAGCTGCCCCAGTATGATCGGGCGGAGCTGGAGGAAGGCTGGCAGGAGCTGCTGGAGCTGCAAAAGAGCGGGCTTCTCTTCACTGCCGACGACTACTTGGACCCAGAGGCGGCCATGGCTCTGCCTAAAGCCGCAGTGGTGAAAGCGCTGTGTCTCCACGTGTCCCACGACTGCAATCTCCGGTGCAAATACTGCTTTGCCTCCACCGGAGACTTCGGTACCGGCCACCGGATGACCATGGATCTGGATACGGCTAAAAAGGCCATCGATTGGGTGGTAGCCAAGTCGGGGAGCCGACGGAATATTGAGGTGGACTTCTTCGGCGGCGAGCCGCTGATGGCGATGGACGTGGTGAAAGGGACCGTGGAGTATGCCCGCTCTTTGGAGCAAACCCATAATAAGGTGTTCCGCTTCACCATTACCACCAACGGTGTTCTGCTGGATGACGAGACCATCGACTACGTAAACCGGGAGATGTCCAATGTGGTGCTCTCTCTGGACGGCCGGCAGGAGGTCAATGACCAGATGCGCCCCACGGTAAACGGGAAGGGGAGCTATGAGGTGATTGTGCCCAAGTACCAGAAGCTGGTGGCTCAGCGGGGAACCAAGGACTACTACGTACGGGGCACCTTCACCCGGGACAACTTGGACTTCGCCGGGGATGTTCTGCACATAGGGGACCTGGGCTTCCGCCATGTGTCGGTGGAGCCATGCAGCGGTTCTCCCGAGGACCCTCACGCCATCCGGGCCGAGGATTTGAGCAGGGTAGAGGAGGAGTACGAGAAGCTGGCCGGGTTGCTGCTTGAGCGCAAGGACATTAACTTTTTTCACTTCAATGTGGACCTGACCCAGGGGCCCTGCGTCATCAAACGGCTGCGGGGCTGCGGCGCGGGGTGTGAGTACGTTGCCATCACCCCCGACGGGGACATCTACCCCTGCCATCAGTTCGTGGGGAAGGAAGAGTACCGCATGGGCAGTGTCCACGACGGCTCCTTCGATAGGGCGATTTCTGGTCAATTTGCCCAACAGAATGTGTATACCCGCCCGGCATGCCGGGAGTGCTGGGCCAGGTTCTATTGCAGCGGCGGCTGTTCCGCCGCCAATTTACTTGCGAATGGCGACATAACAAGGTCAAATGAGGTCGCCTGCGCAATGGAACGCAAGCGTCTGGAGTGCGCCATCGCGCTGAACGCCATTGCGGCGGGGATGGGGGAATGCCCCAATACAGTTTGTAATAATACAGATTGTAATCTCTGCGGCTGCTGAGCTTCCGGGCGTTTGTTCAATATTTAGCCGTCAGCCTCAAAACGAACACCATATTTAGCCGCAACCGAAGTCCTCGCTGGGTCTTCGGTTGCGTTTTGGTTTCTAGGTTTACATAATGCTGTTAACATAAGAAATTGAAAGAATTGACAAAAGTGGAAAAACTGCAAAAAACCCCTTGCTAAAAAGCGCAAATAGGGATATAGTAAGTACTACCCTAAAAACAGACTTTTGCGTTCACGTCTATTCTTTTTCCCCCCTGCATAGGCTGATACTGAGGTGAAGCCTATGGAAATGAGGATTCGTGAAAAGTGGGACTTGCTGTCGGAGCAGACCGGTGCGCTGGCAATTCTGGCCGTGATATTCCTGCTGGGCGGGGCGGCAGGGTGTCTGTTCGCATCTCTGTCCGGCGAGGCTGGAGCCCAGGAGCTGAGCAGCTACCTGGCCGGTTATTTGGCGCTGGCTGGGGAGGAGGGGCTGCCGCGAAGCCTGTGGCCGGTGCTGTGGGGCCAGCTGAAATTTTCCCTGGCTGCCATAGTGCTGGGTCTGACAGGACTGGGCGTGGTTGGGCTGCCAGTACTGTTCGGCGTGCGGGGTTTTTTTCTCGCCTTTCCGTCGGCCTGTTTTGTCCGGGTGTTCGGCGTCAGAGGTTTTTTTCCTTCGTTTCTCCTGTTCGCCCTTCCCGCCCTGCTGTGGGTACCAGGCCTGTTTCTGATGGGAACTCCCGGTTTTCTCTCCGCCCAACGGCAGCTACGCCGCTCTTTGGGTGAGGGACGGGGGGAGTTTCCCCTCAACGGCTCCTACTGGTCCCGGGCGGGCCTGTGCTTAGGGCTGAGCCTGGCGGCGGGGCTGTTGGAATACTGGGTGGTCCCGGTCCTGCTTCGTGCGGCGGCCCAGGTGGTTTTGTAACGTTGAATCTTAGGAGTTTTGGAAGTGTTGGAATTGCTGTCGGTCTATGAAGATTTTTTAAAAATTGAAAAACAGGCCTCAGCAAACACGGTCAGTTCCTATCTCCGCGACGTTCACCAGTTTGCCGAGGCTATGGACGGGAGAGGGGTTACCCTCACTCAGGTCATGACCCGGGATGTGGAGGAGTATGCCAACTCCCTGATTAAGCGGGGCAAGTCCCCGGCCACAGTGACCCGGTCGGTGGCCTCTATCAAATCGCTCTACGCCTGCCTGATCAACAAGGGCTACATGGATCAGAACCCGGCTAAGGGGGTGTCTCCGGCTAAGGTGGAGCGCAAGCTGCCCCAGGTGCTCACCGGGAAGGAGGTGGAGCTGTTTCTGGAGCAGCCTGAGTGTACCGACCTGAAGGGATACCGGGACCGGGCCATGCTGGAGCTGCTCTATGCCACCGGCATTCGGGTTAGCGAGCTTATTGAGCTGGATGTGGACGACCTGAATCTGCCTGGCGGCGTGCTCAAGTGCTATAGCAAAGGGAAGGAGCGCGTCATTCCCCTTTACCCTGCGGCCATTCGGGCACTGAGTGAGTACATAACCAATATCCGGCCCCAGCTGGTGGACTCGATCGATGAGACGGCGCTCTTTGTCAACATGAACGGCGAGCGCATGAGCCGTCAGGGCTTCTGGAAGCTGATCAAATATTATCAGGAGAAGGCGGGCATCCAAAAGGACATCACTCCCCATACCCTTCGCCACTCCTTTGCTGCCCATCTGCTGGAAAATGGAGCGGATTTGCACTCCATTCAGGAAATGCTGGGCCATGCGGACATCTCCTCCACGCAGATATACTCTAAGCTTATCAACCAGAAACTCAAGGACGTCTATAAAAAGGCTCACCCCAGGGCCTGAAAAACCCGACCGGCGAAATGCTTCACCGGTCGGGTTTTTGATTGAATTATCCGGAGAAATATGGTAATATAGTAAATTAGAAAAATCAATGGAAGGAGGACGTTCTATGTCCACCACATCTGAATATTTCGAGACCCTGCGGGGCCGGTCCATTGCTGTTATCGGCATGGGGGTGAGCAATACCCCTCTGATCCGTATGCTCCTGCGGGCCGAGCTGAGAGTCACTGTCTGTGACAAGTCCCCCCGCGAACGGGTGGAAGAGCAGGCGTCTGAGCTGGAAAGCCTGGGCGCAAAGCTGAAAATGGGGCCGGATTACCTTTCCAAAATACACAAATTTGATGTAATTTTCCGTACCCCTGGCCTCAGCCCCAACACCCCGGAGCTAAAAAAAGCCGTGGAGGGAGGAAGTATCCTTACCTCGGAGATGGAGTTGTTTTTCAAGCTGTGTCCCTGCAAAATCATCGGCGTGACCGGAAGCGACGGCAAGACCACCACCACAACCCTTATCAGCGAGTTTTTAAAGGAGGCCAGGCGCAACGTCTATCTGGGCGGCAACATCGGCCGGCCTCTTCTGCCAGATGTGGACGGCATGACGGCGGAGGACATGGCCGTGGTGGAGTTGTCCTCCTTCCAGCTGATGAGTATGGACCGCAGCCCAAGCGTGGCGGTATTTACCAATCTGTCTCCCAACCACCTGGACTACCACCACACCATGGAGGAGTATACCCAGGCCAAGCTGAATATCTTCTGCCACCAGAAGCCGGAGGACCGGGCTATCTTTAACTACGACAACGACATTACCCGGTCTCTGTCCAAGGCCGCTGTGGGACACACCATGCTGTTTAGCCGCAAGCAGAGGTTGGAGGAGGGAGTGTACCTCCGGGATGGCGCTATCTGGCTCACCAACAACATGGGCAGCCGGGAGGTCCTGCCGCTGGCGGACATCCATATCCCCGGTGCGCACAACATCGAAAACTACATGGCGGCCATCGCTGCGGTGGACGGCATCGTGCCGGACAAGTGTGTCCGGGCAGTGGCCCAGCGGTTTATCGGAGTGGAACACCGTATCGAGCTGGTGCGGGAGCTGGATGGGGTAAAATACTACAACGATTCTATTGGTACCAGTCCCACCCGAACCATGGCATGCCTGGATTCCTTTGAGCAAAAGCTCATCCTCATTGCGGGTGGATACGACAAGGGAGTTCCCTTTACACAGCTTGGCTTGGCTATGGTGGAGAAGGTAAAGGTACTGATTCTCACCGGAGACACAGCCACTGCCATCAAAAAGGCAGTGGAGGAGGCCGAGGGCTATGCGGAAAGCGGCCTTCAGCTCATTGAGACTAAGGACCTGGCTGCCGCTGTGTCTGCCGCCTGGGAGATTGCCCGGGAGGGAGATGTGGTGGTGCTGTCTCCAGCCTGTGCCGCCTTCGATCGGTTCAAAAACTTTATGGAGCGGGGCAAGGTGTTTAAGCAGTTGGTGAATGCACTATAATTGAAACAGATAGGACTGACAAGTAAAATGCACTTACAGATTAACGACCGCATCAAGGCTCTGGGCAGCCAGGCTCAGAGTCAGTTGACAGAGGAATTTTCCCGCATCGACGCCATCGCGGAAGGGAATACCGCCCGGGTTTTGTCCGCATTCCAGAAGCATCGGGTAGCCGACGGCTATTTTGCCGGCACAACTGGTTATGGCTACGACGACTTAGGACGGGATAAGCTGGACGAGATTTATGCTGATCTTTTTGGCACAGAGGCGGCGCTGGTACGTATCCAGTTTGTCAACGGAACCCACGCCATCGCCTGCGCCCTGTTCGGAGCGCTGAAAAGCGGTGATGTACTGCTGTCTGCCGTGGGCGCACCCTATGATACCCTGCTGGGTGTGGTGGGGGCGGTGGACAAAGGCCCGGGCTCCTTAAAGGACTACGGTGTAGAGTATCGGCAAGTAGAACTCCTTGACAATAAACCCGACCTGGAGGGGTTGGCAAGAGCCGCCGCCGACCCCCAGGTGAAGGCGGTGCTCATTCAGCGCTCCAAGGGCTACTCCACCCGTGTATCCCTGTCTGTGGCGGAAATTGGGGAGATGTGTCAAGTTATAAGAGGTGCTAACCCTGGCGCCGCCATTCTGGTAGACAACTGCTACGGCGAGTTTGTGGAGGCCCTTGAGCCCACCCATGCGGGGGCCGACCTGGTGGTGGGCTCCCTAATTAAGAATCCGGGGGGCGGTCTGGCCCCTACCGGAGGCTACATTGCCGGCCGGCGGGACCTGGTGGAGGGGGCTGCTATGCGGCTCACTGTCCCTGGCATTGGGGGGGAGTGCGGCTGTACCTTGGGTCAAAATCGACTGCTCTATCAGGGGCTATTCCTGGCCCCCCATACGGTGGCGCAGGCAGTAAAAACCGCAGTCTTCGCCGCTAAGGTGATGGAACTGCTGGGGTATGAGACGGAGCCCCACTCCTCAGCGATACGCCACGATATCATTCAGATGATTCACATGCGTCAGCCAGAGGCCTTGCGGAAATTCTGCAAGGGGATCCAGTTCGGTGCGCCGGTGGACTCCTATGTCACTCCAGAGCCCTGGGATATGCCGGGTTATGACTGTCAAGTGATTATGGCTGCCGGGGCCTTCATTCAGGGGGCCTCCATCGAGCTGTCCGCCGACGCCCCCATGCGTGAGCCCTACACCGTCTACCTCCAGGGCGGTCTGACCTTTGAGTCGGGCAAACTGGGCGTTCTTCTGGCGGTTCAGGAGCTGCTGGGGAACTCATGAGACCGATAAATTGGAATCTCTGGAGGTATGGATATGAAAAATATTTGGCGATATATTTTGTCAGGCATTGCAGTCGCGATTGGCGGAATGTTTGTATCTGATATCGCGGGGAATTTTTTTAATGGTATGGGGGGCTATGGCTTTGGATGTATTTTGGGCATCTGTATGTACCTGTGTGTAGTCATTGTGACTTGCACAGGAATCATTATAACAAAGTTCAATAAAGACACGCATTCTAAGAAGGAATAGGTCAAGCCGCTTCACGAATATCCTTACCTTATAAATAATAGGAGGTGAGGGTATGAGGCCGTGGCGGCGAGAATTTGCCAGGTATGTGCGCAGGCCGCTAAATCGAAGAAGTCAGATCTGGACAGGACCAGGTCCTACTTGGCGTATCCCTCCGACCCTTATCACCTTGGCCGTGGCCCTGCTGGTGGCCCTGTCTATAATCTCCCTGCTGGAGGCCAAGCTGCGCCCAGTGGTGGCCGAGATTGCCTCCGCCCAGGCGCAGAACACCATGACCGCAGTGATAGAAAACGCCGTCACTGCCGACCTGGCCGACCGTCAGGTGGGTTATGTTGATTTTGTATCTATCCAGCGGGATGAGGGGGGCGCTATCACCGCCCTTACCACTAACATGGCGCAGATGAATCTGCTCCGGGTGGAGCTCACTGCCGCTATTCTGCGGGCCCTGGACGGGGTGGATGTATCGGACATTCAGGTTCCCCTGGGCAGTCTTTTTGACTTGGAGCCGCTTTGGGCCAAGGGCCCCACACTGAGAGCCCGGGCCATGACCGTTGGAACGGTACGGGCGGAATTTGACAGCCAATTTACCTCCGCCGGTGTGAATCAGACCCTTCACCGTATTTGGATGGAGGTTGTGGTGCCCATGACTCTGCTGCTGCCTGGCGGCGAGGTGGAGGTTTCGGTCAATACCCGGCTGTGCGTGGCGGAGACTGTGATTGTAGGCCGGGTTCCAGATACCTATTTGCAGTTAGCCCAGTAATAAACGAAGGACAGGAGTATATTGGTTTGATACTTGACATCTTAAATTATGGAAAACAGATGCTCCCTATGGGGCTGGCCGCTTTTGCTGTTTTTTTGCTTCTGCGTCCTGTGCGGATACGGCGGCTGGAGAGGCTGGAACTGGTCAGTCCAGGGCTGCGGGAAGCGGCCCTGGCCCTCTTTGTCGTTTTTTGTGCCGGCCTGGCAGCGCTGACCCTGTTTCCCGCCAACCTTTGGGCCTACGTGTTTGACCGGCTGTTCTGCGGTGAGACTTATTTTCGTATGGTTTGGGGTGATTTGACCTGGGCAGACTTCTATCCCAGCTGGGAAGAAACGGTGTCCCAATTCCCATATTTGCCCAATATGCTCACTCCCTTTGAGGAGATATCCCGGGCGTTGAACAGAAGAAGCTATTGGCTTTTGTTCATGTTGCTTGGAAATATTATCATGTTCATGCCCCTAGGCTTTTTCCCCGCCCTGCTGTGGCGAAGGCATCGGTGGTGGAAGTCCTTGATGTTCGGGTTCTGTACCTCTGTCACCATTGAGTTTATTCAGTTTTTTATCGGTCGCAGCACTGACATTGACGACGTAATCCTGAACACCGCCGGAGCCTTGGCGGGGTTCTGGACCTTTTGTCTGTTACGGATAATTTTCCCAGGCTTTTTTGAAACATTTCATTGCCGTGCCAAAGGAGGGTACAATTATGGATGAATTTACCGAAATTGAGGCGCTGCGCCGGGAACTGACCCAGGCCAGCCATGAATATTATGTGCTGGACAAGCCCACCATGTCCGACTACGATTACGATCACAAGCTGCGCCGTCTGGAGGAGCTGGAGGCGGCGCACCCGGATCTGATTGTCCCCGATTCTCCCACTCAGCGGGTGGGGGGACAGGCGCTGGAAGCCTTTTCCCAGGTAATCCATCGGGCACCCTTGGAATCCTTGCAGGATGTATTCGACTTTCAGGAGCTGGAGGCCTTCGACCAGCGGGTACGGGGGGCAGTGCCTGATGCGGAATATGTGGTGGAGCCCAAGGTGGATGGGCTTTCCGTGGCATTGGAGTACGAAAATGGCCTCTTTATCCGGGGCGCCACCCGGGGAGACGGCCAGGTGGGGGAGGATGTCACCGAAAATTTGCGCACGGTTCGATCCATTCCGCTGAAGATTCCCGACGCCCCGACCCGCCTTATTGTCCGGGGAGAGGTTTTTATGCCCAAAAAGGTGTTCCAAGCCCTGAATGAGGAGCGTGAGCGCAGGGGAGAGGCCTTATTTGCCAACCCCCGCAACGCTGCCGCCGGGTCACTGCGGCAACTGGACCCCAGAATAGCCGCCGCCCGGAAGCTAGATATTCTGGTGTTTAACGTCCAGTGGACGGAAGGGGAGACCTTTTCTACCCACTTGGAGACACTGGAGTATTTAAAAAACAAAGGCTTTAAAGTTATTCCACATTACAGCTGTTCTCAAGTCTCACAGGCAACGGAGCATATTGCGGAAATCGGGGAAGCCCGGGAGTCCTTCTCCTTCGATATTGACGGAGCTGTTGTAAAGGTTAATAGCCTGTCACAGCGTGAAATCCTTGGGTCCACAGCCAAATTTCCACGCTGGGCCGCCGCCTATAAATATCCTCCCGAGGTCAAAGCTGCCCAGATTGTAGATATTATAGTTCAGGTGGGGAGGACAGGTGTGCTGACCCCCAAAGCCATGCTCACCCCTGTCCGCCTGGCGGGAACCACGGTGACCAACGCCACCCTGCACAATCAGGATTTTATCTCGGAGAAGGATATTCGCATCGGGGACACCGTTTTGGTGCGCAAAGCGGGGGAGATCATACCCGAGGTGCTGTCTGTGGTTCTGGAGAAGCGCCCCGACGGCACACAACCCTATTTTCTCCCCAAAACCTGTCCTGTGTGCGGGGCGGCGGTGGAGCGAGACGAGGACGGTGCTCACACCCGCTGTACCGGGGCGGAGTGCCCCGCCCAGCTGCTGCGCAATCTGGCCCACTTCGCCAGCAGGGACGCCATGGATATCGAAGGACTGGGGATCGCTATAGTGGAACACCTGGTGGGGGCGGGACTGGTTAAGACGCCGGGGGACCTGTACTTTTTAAAGGCGGAGGAGGTAGCCAAGCTGGAGCGGATGGGCAAAAAGTCCGCCAAAAATCTGCTGGCCGCTTTGGAGAAGTCCAAAGCGCAGGACTTATCCCGGCTGATTTACGCCTTTGGCATCCGGCAGGTGGGGCAAAAGGCCGGCAAGCTTTTGGCTGCCCGGTTTCACACCTTGGAATCGCTGCAAAACGCCTCTTTGGAGGAGCTCACCGCTGTGGATGACATTGGGGAGATTACCGCTCGGAGCATTTTAGAGTGGATGTCCAGCCCCCAGAGCCAGCACCTGATCCAACGGCTGAGGGAAGCCGGGGTAAACATGACGGCCGCAGAGCAGGGGAGCGACCAGCGCTTTGCCGGCATGACCTTTGTGCTCACCGGCGCGTTGGAAAAGTTTACCCGGGACGAGGCGGGAGAGATGATTGAAGCCCGAGGGGGCAAGTCCTCGGGCTCCGTATCCAAGAAAACCACCTATGTGGTGGCGGGGGAGGCGGCCGGCTCCAAGCTGCGCAAGGCCCAGGAGTTGGGCATCCCCGTTTTGACGGAGGATGAGTTTTTAAACATGCTCCAATAGGGCGGATAGAAAAGGGGAGAGGCGCGTTGAAAAAGGGATATTTTTATATCGCCGTGGCGGTGGTAATGTTCACCTCCTTCGAGGTGGTGCTGAAGTTTATCGCCGGACAAATCAATCCGGTCCAGCTGACCCTGTGCCGGTTTGCCATTGGTTTCGTGTTTCTGTTGCCGGTGGCCCTGCACAACCTAAAAAAGCGCGGAAGGAAGCTGGACCTGAGGAGTATGGTTTATTTCGCTTTGCTGGGATTCATTGGAATCGCCCTGTGTATGCCAATTCTGCAAATGGCGGTGAACTACATCGGCTCCTCAGTGTCGGCGCTGATGTTCAGCTGTAACCCGGTTTTTGTGGCGTTTCTGGCCTTTTTCCTGTTGAAAGAGCCCATTAAGCCCCGACATATTGCCGCACTGGCCCTGGAGATTGCCGGTACGGTGGTCATTATCAGCCCCTGGGATACTGAGCTGAACTTGACCGGCGCGGCATTGGCCCTGCTGTCTACCCTGCTGTTTTCCATCTACGGTGTGCTGGGAAAGCGGAAGGTCGCTGAGTTCGGTGGGGCAGTGGTCACCTGTTTCAGTTTCCTGTTTGGCAGCTTGATTGTTCTGGTATTTATTTTCCTCACCCATATTTCAGCGGTGTCCCATATGTTTCAGAGCATGGGACTGAACAGCTTTGCGGATATCCCCGTTTTTGCCGGGTACACCCCGGAAAATCTGCCCTATGTGCTCTTTGTGTCTGTGGGCGTGGCGGGCATTGGGTTTTGCGCCTACTTCTTGGCAATGGAGTATGAGCCGGCCAGCGTGGTGTCGCTGGTATACTTTTTCAAGCCCGCCCTGTCTCCCATTCTGGCTTGGATGGTTCATGGAGAGGAGATATCCCAAACCATGCTTTTCGGCATAGTCCTCATTGTGGCCGGATCCCTGTGCTCCATCATTCCGGGGATTCTGGAGTCCAAGCGGATAAAAACCTCTTGACTTAAAGGGTACTTTATGTGATATAGTTCTGATATCATTATGTAAAAAGGAGACTCAACCATGGAGAGAGCAAAGGTTTATTTTACCGATTTTCACACAGAGGCCTTTGGCGACAGCCTACCTACCAAACTGAAAAAGCTTATTTTGAAAGCGGGCATACAAGAGCTGGAGCTGGATGGCAAATTTGTGGCCATTAAAATGCACTTTGGTGAGCTGGGCAATATCAGCTATCTGCGGCCTAACTATGCCCGTGTGGTGGTGGACGTGGTCAAGGAGCTTGGGGGAAAGCCCTTCCTCACCGATTGCAACACCATGTACCCCGGCAGCCGGAAGAACGCTCTGGAGCATCTGGAGTGTGCATGGCAAAATGGCTTTACACCCCTTACCGTAGGCTGCCCCATCCTGATTGGCGACGGCTTGAAGGGCACTGACGATGTGGAGGTCCCCGTGGAAGGCGGCGAGTATGTGGATAAGGCCAAAATCGGCCGGGCCGTGATGGATGCCGACGTTTTTATCAGCCTGACCCACTTTAAGGGACACGAAATGACTGGTTTTGGCGGGACAATTAAAAACATCGGAATGGGCTGCGGCTCACGGGCGGGGAAGAAGGAGCAACACGCCAGCGGCAAACCTAAAATCAGTCAGAAAAAGTGCCGGGGCTGCATGCGCTGTCAAAAGGAATGCGCGAACAGCGGACTGATATTTGATGAACAGACCCGGAAAATGTGTGTGGATGATGCCCACTGTGTAGGCTGTGGCCGTTGTCTGGGAGCCTGTAATTTTGACGCTATCTATTTTGAAAACGACAACGCCCAAGCGGCGCTCAATTGTCGCATGGCGGAGTATACCAAGGCGGTAGTATCCGGCCGTCCTCAGTTCCACATCTCCTTGATTGTGGATGTATCCCCCAACTGCGACTGTCACGCTGAAAACGATGTGCCCATCCTGCCCAATATTGGCATGTTTGCCTCGACCGACCCTCTGGCCCTGGATCAGGCCTGTGTGGATGCCTGTATGGCAGCCGAGCCCATGCCAGGCAGTCAGCTGGCCAAGCACCTGGCTGACCCGGAGTTCCACGACCACCACGATCACTTCACCAACTCCACCCCAGAGTCAGAGTGGCGCAGCTGCCTGGCCCACGCCGAGAAGATTGGTCTGGGCTCTCGGGAATATGAGCTGATTAAAATGTAAAGGGGAATAGCCTGTCAGTAAATCCTCATGAAAAACAGAGGACACCGCAAGTTTTTGCGGTGTCCTTTTCTTGTCTATCCAACAATGTGCTTCACTTCTTTTTTCCACTATCCTCCTCTGTGAAGGTATTTTTCAGCAACAAGTCTATCATAAATACCGACACGCAAAACAGCACCATCTGACCTATGATAAGCCATAGCCAAATGGAGGCGTAATTCGCCTGAAAGAGGACCATTAAAAAAGCGCTGGCTCCACCGCTGATGACCCCGATACGCACCCATAATCTGGCACAGTGGTGATGGGCCGCCATCCAGGCATCCGGGTCCTTTCGGGTTAGTTCTGTGTTGTAGGCCAATCCGGTGGACTGATAGGGGGGAGGTGAAATTTTCCACAGCAGCCCCACAAGCAGCATAGCAGCTGGAGACAGCATGACGACAATAAAATATGGGATATACATCTGCCTGCCTCACTTTCTGGTGAATCACTGAGAATCCGGCTCTTTTTCCGGCTTTTTTTTCTGGCGCACACGGCTTAGCGGATTGGCCCGGGCGGCAGTACGCAAATCCTCGTTGTCCACATGGGTGTAAATTTGGGTGGTGTTCAGGTGGTCGTGGCCCAGCACCTCCTGAAGGGTGCGTACATCCACACCGTTCTGGAGCATCAGGGTGGCGGCGGTGTGTCGCAGCTTGTGGGAGGAGTATTGGCTGCTGTCCAGTCCGGCTGCGGCCAGATGCTTTTTGACCAGCTTGTGGACCGCAGCCGTAGAGATACGCCTCCGGTTCTGAAGGGTAACAAAGAGGGCGTTTTGGTCTACCAGCGTCAAGGAATCCCGTTCAGTGAGCCAGTTCTCCAGCGCCCGCTGACAGGCGTCGTTGAGATACAGCATTCGCTCCTTGTTACCCTTGCCCAGCACTCGGAGCTGATCGCCCCGAACATCTGTTTTGTTCAACCCTACCAGTTCAGAAATACGTAGACCGCAATTGAGGAACAGTGCCAGAATGCAATAGTCCCGGCTGAAGTTTTTACCGTCAACACTGTCCAAAAGCTCCAAACTTTCTTCTAAATTCAGATATTTGGGTAAGGATTTTTTCAATCTGGGCGAATCCAAGTCCTGGACCGGGTTGACTTCAAGTAGCTTGGCCTTATTGGTAAGATACTTGTAGAACGACCGGATAGTGGCAACTTTGCGGGCTCGCGAGGTGTTGTTCAGCCCACGGTCTCGAGACAGATAGTTCATATAGGAATAGATATCCGTCAGTGTGATATTTCGGGCCAGATCCAAGTCAACGTCGGCGATGGAGATATCATCCAGCGGAACATCCTTGGAAACCAACTGTTTACTCTGCTTGAGGTAGCGGAAAAAATTCCGGAGGTCTAAATAGTATTCGTCAACCGTCCGCCGTGAGTGACCTTGGATGGTCTCATGGTAAACAAGGAAATCCCGAAGGATAGGCGGTGCTTCCGTACGGTAGTCCATATAAGGTAAATGGCTTGTCAGACGCAAAATGAGTGGTTCTACCTCCACTCAGGTCAACAAAATTTTTATTTTGTTGACCTGACATAATGCGCTAATCTGAGTGCCATCGTTCCTCCCCTCTGCTTTCGCAGTAATTTGGAACTAAGTATAGCACGCTTTTCCCGTCAGGTCAACAAAACATGAAGTTACCGTTACCGACTTCGACACCGTTTTACCTTCCGAATTAGTTTCCGCCAAAACCTCACCAGGATGAATGGCCGCCGTGGAGCTGCCAGGACGGCTAGTTCCCGCTGGCGGACCCGCAGCACCGAGATCATATCCAGCACCAGGGCTTTTTTCAGCTCTTGGTCATCCTCGGCGGCGACGCCGTTCCCCGGGGCCCCACCGCTTGCGCGGTTCCCCCCGGCACAGACATCGCCGCCTGCGGTGACCATATCTGAAAACAGCTTGTAGCTATCATAGACCTCAGCGTAACGTTTCCGGTACGGGAAAACTGTCTGCCCCAGCTTCAGGCGATTCCCACCGTACCAGTATTGAATGGCAATAAACCAAGTACGCCCCAATGTGAGTAAGGACAGCATGCCACCTCCAAAGCCGTAATTGTTCAGCTTGCGGTGTTTTATCTCCTCCTCCACCAGTGATCTAATCTGCCGGTCCAGCATCCGGTCGGACTGCGTGATTAAGATCACGTTGAAGCCCAGCTTGCGGTGCTGGGCAAAGAAAGTTACCCAGGCGTTGCGGTCCTTCCGTCCGAAGTCCCGGCAGTTAAAGATGATCTGGCACTCGTCTATCACCACCAGCGTCTGGCCTTCTTTTCCGATCTTATGCCGGTCCAGTGCATAGGCCACCAGACGCTCCGCCGTCAGCTCCGAGTTGTCCCAATACTCCACATGGGCTTTCAGCTTCTTTCCGACAAAACCTTCATTGACCGGGAAATTGCAGATCAGTCCCCTATCCCGCTTCATCCACCGGACGATATCTTTTGCCGCATGAAAACTCTTACCGCTGCCGGGAGTACCGGTATACAGTTGGATACTCATTCTATCACCTTCACCCAGCGGAACACGATCTGGTACACATAATAGACCGCCACGCAGGACAGCCAAGTTTCCAGGATACCCACAAAGGTGTTGATAGGGATAAACCAGTTCACCATTTGCAGCCACTCGTAAAACTCCGAGCTGGCCATGTCGTCCAGGATCACGAAGGGACTGGTGGGAAACAGCTCCACCACGCCTACCGCGAAGGACACCAGGGCGTCAGACAGCACGTCCCACATGTAAAGCCCCTCCCCTGTTCACGCCGTCCATATCAGGCGTTTGGTGGCCCCGACCAGCATCAGGCAGAAGCCTATGGTGCTTGTCCACCGGCTGATCTGGCCGATGATTGCGTACTCAGCAAAATCCAACACAATGGTTGTATCACCCTGCCACTCCCCTACTCTGTGTTCTATCGGCTGCATAAAGTCCACCTTGAACCGTGGAGCTTTCGCCGGTGCGGCCAGGAGCTGTACAGCCCTGAAAAAGTCCCAGGGGATGGAGAAAGGGAAACGGCTTATCAGCGCCTGTCCCAGAGCGGGTAAGCCCAGGTTGTCTACATCGGTTATCTCCCCCGCTGGCGGGTCTACCACAGCCTCTCCCGCAACTTCCATGGTTGACGTCAGCTCACCGGCCAGCACATCCTCCAGCACCCCTTGAAGAACCAGGTCAAGGTCCATCGTCGCCGCTGCGCCTACGTCCAGCGCTATCCCCTGTTCTGCTGCTATGCCATCTGGAATATAGGACATGGAAGGAGCACGGTCAATGGAAAGGGATTCATCAGATGAGACTACAGCACCAAAATTAAAGTCACGCAGAGAAACAGCAGAACAATACTTGAAAACCCCATTAGAATCCCAAAACAGAAAAAGAGTATCATCATAAAAAGAAAAGCAAAAATTAGTGGCCCCCCAAAATTTATTACCGGTAATTTTAGTGCCCTGAGGATTAAAAAAAGCAACCCAATAGGAAGAATCACCTGCTGGGTCATTAGCAAAATAATAACCACTAGAGAAAACGATTGGAGAATCAATAGGAAAATGAAAAATTGTTCCTAGAGAAACAACAGTAGAATTATTGCCATTATAATTCATTGAAGAAAGGTACAATTTGCTACCATCTTTCAATGTAATATAATCATCAGCATCATAATAAACTCGATTCTCCCCCGCCTGCGCCGCATACTTCCCCACAACCCACTGTGCAAAGGAAACAAATTCCTCGGTAAGGGACCGCCCCAGGAGGAGCTTTCCCGCCATAACTGTGAGGTCCCAAACGCCGCCCAGCCAGTCCTGGATGGAGATACCGCCAAGTTCCGTGTCAAGGAATTCCTGAAGCAGCCGCTGCACAGAGCTGACCAGGGCATCCTTGTCCATCCCCTTTGTGATAAACGGCAGGCCGCAGGCTCCCAGGTAAGCCGCCGCCACCGAGGCCACAGCGGTCATGGACAGCTCCGCCACCAGGGCCTCCGCCCTTTGCTGGGGGAGCATCAAGCCCAGCACCAGCGAGAAGCACACCAGCCAGCAGCCCAGCCGCATGAGCAGCTTGTCCCGCCGGGCGGCGAGGAACCGTATTACCAGATTCATTTCCATACCTCCCTATGAAGTGAGCCCCGGAGAACCGGGGCTCATTTGCGCTGTGTTACTGACCCATGGATTTAAACCAGCTCATAGCCTTCCGGGACAGCCAGATCACGCCGGCCACACCGACGGCAATGGGCACGATCACGGCAATCATGCTCATGGCGTCTGACGCCATGCTCTGGAAACCGCTCTGGAACGCCGAGATCACCGTGGCGGACGTGCCAGAAGCACCAGACGACGCACCCTCAGCCGCAAAAGCGGAGATGCACATAACCGACAAGATCATAGACACTCCCAACAGCACAGCCAGCCGTTTCTTGATAGACTTCATCCTTTTCACCTCCCCATGATTTTAATCAATGCCTTAAAGCAGCCGACCAAAAGACCAGCCGCCAGGACAACGAAACAGGCGGATGTCATGCCTATCACCAGGACCTCGGGCACGGCATCCAGAATATCCAGGCTGATTGTGTACAGCTCTGCTACTTCCAAAAACTCCATACTACACCTGCCATATCCGGGAGAACATAAAACCAATTGCGCAGCCTAACACTACGCCAATGAGTAGCACAACAGCCAGAAACACTAGGCTGACGTCAGCATGAAGCTGTTCTAATCCGCAGTTGGCTTTGTCCAAGGACTGCTGCATAACTTCCAAGGCCTCCAACACCGGTGTCAGGTCTGTTGGTGATACCAGGGTTTCATAGATCACGCTGCCGCTCTCCTCCATGGGCCTCTCCTCCTTCCAGCCACCCACTGATGGTTGTTTGCTCTATCTCTGCATTGGACAACAGTACCGGGATGTCCTCCGGATACTCCAACGGGGGCAGCTCACCGTCTACCGGGATGTATTCCATCCAAAAGGACCAATCTACATCCCGTACCCAGCCGGTGGAACAGAATGTGCCATCATGCTCCAAATAGGCATCCAGGCTTGCATAGGATTGATACACATATCCCATGGGCATGGCACGGGCCAGGCCGATGGAGCAGCGGTACATATGTACCCCATAGTCCGAAACACACCGGGCCAGGTCCTTCGACACATACTTGGTGATATACCCCGCTGCAAGCTCCGGGTCCTTGATATAGGCCAGGGAGCAGAAACCGAATTTTTTCTGATACTCCGGCCAATTCAGATAACCTTTGGCTACCAGGTCTTGGGGTTCCAGGCCAGGGATGAACAGGCGCAGCCGGTCTTGCGGGATACCCTTGACAAAGCCGTGGATATGCCACGCTCCATCCTCATGGAGCTCCGGGACAAACAGGTATTGGAGGTTGCAACCGTATTTCTTCCGGTAATCCCGCAGCCATTGGGTGAAGGACTTATAAAATTCCTTCAGGTGGTAACGATTATATTTAGCTGGGTCTATGGTGCCAGTAAAGAAAAAGTCCCAATCATTGCAGAAAGCCACCTGGAAGATCACCGACCGGGCCCGGCAGATCGCCTGGGAAAGTTTTTCCTCCGGAGTGCCCTCCCCTTCCTCACGTTTGGGTGGCAGATGGGGAAACAGCGCCCGCTTGAACCGGATAAGCTCATACACGCCATCCCTGTAAAACTTGACCGAATATCTTGGAGCCAGTACGCCAGACATCATTTTTTATGCCCCTTCCCGACTTACGTTACCTTGTCAAGTGCCCTCGTCGGTAACCCCTGCGGCTACCGAAAAAGGCACTAAACTCTGCGTGGGGAAAGGGACGTCTCCCGACGTGCCTGTACTTTGTAACACAACGGAGGCGGCGGAGCGGAGCTGATCAACGACGCTGCCATGCTAAGCTGTGTTACGGTTTCTTCCGCTGGAACATGTACTTGGGGACCTCTACCCCCTGCTCCCGGCACAGGTCGATCAGGAGGTTGTTCAGATAAGACTCATCTGCAAAGAGATTTTCGGCTTTTATACGGATTGCCTTCTCCGCCTCCAGCTCGCTTTCCAGCAGCCGGACACGGTTTTTTAGGACCTGAACCTCCACCGTATCGCAGACGCTGACCGAGAGCTCCAACCGCCCCTCCCCTACCCTCTCCAACACTTTGGACAGAGCCGGGACCAGGGACGTAAACTCAGACCGGGACAATGTCTGCGACACGTCCATACTTGTTGTACCGAATCTCGCACTGGTTGCCAATCTCAGGCATAAAGGTCAAATTCATAAACCGGTTGGAGCTTATGAAAACGCGATCTGTTGCCTCGCCGTCAACCTCTGGGTCCTCATACGTGAAGTACAGATTCATTCCATTGACCTGCGCACCATCGGAGCCCTTGAAATCTACGTTCTTTGTTCCTACAAGTGTGTACATGAATACCGCTCCTTTCTTTTTATTTATCTTCACCCTCAAAGGGATTAGACACCGAAACATCAGGAAGAATTTTGTCCATAAGGTGAAAGATAAACTTTCCTCTAGACCAACAAGCTTAACGGGCCAGTTCATCTAACCGTTCCCGCATCTCCACCGGACAGTTAAAAGACACCGAGCACCATTTAGGAGAAGATTCACATTCATCTACTTTCAGAACAAACGGCATCTATATACCCTCCCTTTAAATTCGGGGGAGAGGCAAGGAAGATATAAGCAGCCCCTCCCCCATGCCCTAGTGCCAACCCGGGCAGCAACAGACCTATAAGTCTGTTACTTAATCAAAACTATAACAGACTTATAGGTCCGCTGTCAAGAGGGACTTATAAGTCCTATGGTAAATTTATTCTGAGGTGACTTTACAATGAACATTGGTGATAGGCTAAAAGACACGAGGATCGACCACGATCATGAACAGAAAGACACCGCAGAAATATTACAAATATCGGAAAAGCAAGTTATGCGCTACGAGAAGGACCGCCAAGAAATGGGCATAAGAAAACTAAGAGATTTTTGTCTTTACTACCAAGTTTCCGCCGACTACATTCTAGGCCTCCCCCGTGGCCTGGACTGGCCACGGTGAACCATCGCCAGCGGGCGGGACGGTGGATTCTGTTTTGAAGGGTGCCCCCTGGCCAGCTGGGCCCGACTGCAAACCCGGACCCTCGCTCTGATGGGCGACCGGCTGCGGGTATCGGGGGCTGTCTTGATGCGACCCGGACCTATGGGTCCTCTCGCATATTACCTCTGCCCCTTGCTTGCGCCGAAACCAACCCGCAAGGGGACTTGCAAAAAGATACCTTCAGTAAGCCAGATCGGCCCAGGCCTACCAGGTAATCGCGCAAGACAACTGTCATTTCCATGCAAAACGGGGAGCGATCACCGCTCCCCGCTTCTCTTTCAAAAGTTATAGAAAAGGCATCGTGTGCGCCAGCACACGCAACAAAACCTAAAAATATTGGTACAATATTTTTAGGTTTTGTTGACCTAGTAGCGTACACTATTCTGCGGAAAGCCTGTCCTCCTTCCTGCTTTCGCAGTAGTTTTGAACCAGTATAGCACGGTTTCCCCGGCAGGTCAACAAAACATGATTTTACCGCACGGAAATCAATTTTGCAAAATTGGATTCAAAGAGATAAAATAGGAAATATGAGAAAGAACATAGTAGAATATTTTGATGAAGTAGAAACAAGGCGGGAATACAAGGGATATTTTTGTAGTATTCCAGAAGCAATCAGCA
>JAAWCR010000112.1 GCA_022793355.1 Lawsonibacter sp.
ATGCTCAGAAAGTTCGCTCTGAGCCTGATTAAGCGATTCAAGACTGATTTAAATTCTAAACGTCCTCTTTCGCAAATTATGTTTAACTGTCTCCTGAATCCCTCGGATATTTGTACTATTCTTGAAAATTGATTTCCCTGTTGTTTTTTACCAACGTCTCGACATCGCCGGAAAAACATGTTACAATATATCGTTATCAAATTTCGGCTGGGCGCTTTGCATCTCAAGTAAGCGCAAAGGCTTATCCAACGGGCAAAGCGGCATATCCCCAAAAAGCTTTTTTCTGAGGATTTTGCCGCAGTCAAGGGCATTTTCGAGGGCCTGTACATTGCCACTCCGGATACCCATGTGCTCACCCATACCTTCCAGAGGACCATCGGCATGACCACCCACCGGATCCGCGGCTGTCTGAGGCAAACCATCGACGATGTGGAGCGCGTTCTGGGCGAGTTGGCGGATGGCAACCTCACGGTGGATGTGACCAAAAATGAGGACTACTATATCGGTGACTTCCGGATGCTGGCCGAGAGCCTGAAATCCATCCACTCTAACCTGACCCATGTAATCCAGAACGTCTCCCGGGCAGCCAGCCAGGTGGACTCCACCGCCGCGGAAAAGAGCGCGGCGGTTTCCAAGGAGCTGTCGAACCAGGCCAGAACCCTGAACTGCTTGATCGGCCGGTTCCATATCTCCCGACGGACTGCCGCCCATGTGCGGACACATACGGAACGAAATTGCGAACAAGCGGAGGTGCTTTGTATGAGCAAAAGTTATAAACGATATTTGAGTGCGCTGATCCTAGCTGCTGCCCTGCTGAGCGGCTGCGCCGGGGACAGCGCCGGTTCGGAGCCGGCGGACGGGAGCGCTTCTCAGTCGGAGTCGTCCGCCGTGCAGGTCAGCTTTGAGGCCGCCGATGTGGAGGGAAACACCGTTTCCTCCTCGGTGTTCTCCCAGTCCAAGCTTACGATGGTCAATGTTTGGGCAACCTACTGCAACCCCTGCCTGAGCGAAATGCCCTCCCTGGGCGAGTTGGCGGAGGAGTATGACGCGGAGGAGCTTCAAATCATCGGCGTCATCAGCGATGTGCTGGAGGGAGAGGACACCTCCACCGCCGAGAGTCTGATCCGGCAGACAGGAGCAAATTACACCCACCTGCTGCTCAACGAGTCCCTTTACTATGGGCTGCTGTCTGAGGTGAGCGCCGTCCCCACCACCTTCTTCCTGGATGAAAACGGAACGGTTCTGGACGTTGTGGTCGGCGCGAAGACGAAAACCGCATGGGAGGAGATTATTGATGGGCTTCTGGACAACCTGTAGGCGGCACGCCTGGGCGCTGGGGGCGCTGCTTGGAGCGCTTATGCTCGGCGCCGGGGCCTGCCATGGGCAGTTTGCCGTCCTGTGGAAAAAGGCGGCGATGATCTGCCTGGAGTGTATCGGGATTGGGTGAGCTGTGAAAAGACTTCGACTGAGCGTTCAGCTGCTGTTTACCATCGTCACAAACGGGTATCTGTACGGCTTCCTGAACGGAAAAATCTATCGGGGCCCCCTGAAATACGCCTGTGTCCCGGGGCTGAACTGCTACTCCTGCCCCGGGGCCGTCGCCTCCTGCCCCCTTGGCGCCTTGCAGGCCCTGCTGAATCAGAAGGGGTTTCAGGTCCCCTTCGCCGCGCTGGGCTTTTTCTTCCTGTTCGGCAGCGTGCTGGGGCGCTTTGTCTGCGGCTGGCTGTGCCCCTTTGGCCTGGTGCAGGACCTTTTGCACAAAATCCCCGTCTTTCAAAAGAAAAAACGGCTGCCCTTCCACCGGATTTTAAAGCATGGGGGCCGTGCGGTTCTGGTTCTTCTGGTTTGCGCCGGATCCATGGTGCTGCTGGGCGGGTTTGCAAAAGTTCCGGCGTTCTGCAAATATCTGTGCCCGTCAGGCACTCTGCTGGGCGCGCTTCCCCTGCTCAGCGCGAATGCGGCCCTGCGCAGCCAGGCCGCCGGCCTGTTCCTGTGGAAGCTGGCTGTCCTCCTCGCCATTGTCCTGCTCTCGATAAAGGTCTACCGGCCCTTCTGCCAGTATCTGTGCCCCCTGGGGGCGATATACGGCTGGTTCAACCGGTTCAGCCTGGTGCAGATTCGCTGGGAGAAGTCCCAGTGTATCTCCTGCCGAGCCTGTGAAAAGGCCTGTCCGGTGGCCCTCTCCCTGGGTGAGATTTCCCACTCCCCCGAGTGCATCCGTTGCGGAAAATGCGTGGCGGCCTGTCCGGAAAGATGCCTGCATTTTTTCGGGAGTGGTACAGAAACAAAAGACCCGTTATCGTAACCCCGGTTAAAAAGTGTAATTTGCATTTTTGGGTATCTTCTTAGGGCTTGTTTGAAACAGGTCCACATGCCCAAACGCCGGCTCTTTTTCCACCATGCTTTGCCAATTTTCCTTGAACTACATCCAGTATTCCTGCGTCAAATTGGCTTCCTCTGGCGAAACAATTTCTCGCCGTCGGGCACAGTTCCATTGTTCAAACAGCGCCTAAAAAACAACTTCATCTTAATCGTTCTAAGTGCCCGCTGTCCAGTACAATTTGTGCTGGCAGGGGCACTTTTGCCCAACGTTTGACAAGAAGCTTTTTATGATAGAAGAAAAAAGGATGCAAGTCCGGAACGGTCATCCCCGCTATTTTTCAAACAGCGCCTAACCGTGACGGGGCACATTGACAGCCGGATAAAATCCGACGGTCCGTTTACCTATTCCAGCTTGCCGGATAAGAAGCGCCTATAGTTTTTGTTGACTTTCCACAATTGATGTCGTATGATAGGGAGGAGAACTGGAGGGATTTTGATGAAGAAAAGACATTGGGGAACACAAGTGCTGGCCGGGCTTCTGATACTCTCGCTGGTGTCCTGCGGCGGCGGAGGCGGAGGCGGGTCTTCCTCCCAGGCGGGCAGCATCCCCCAGCCCCCGGAGGAGCCCGATATCTCTGCCATCGCGCCGGTGGAGCCTGATCCGGATCCGGTATACCCCTACGCCAACCCGCTCACCGGGGAGGGGTTGAACGAGGACGTCAGCGGCAAGCGGCCCGTCGCTGTTATGTTCAACAACCTGAAAAAGGCCCTGCCTCAGATCGGGGTGTCCCAGGCAGACGTGCTCTATGAGGTGGTGGCCGAAGGGGGCATCACCCGCATCATGGGGGTCTACCAGAACTTGGAAGGCACAGGCGACCTGGGCAGCATCCGCTCAGCCCGGGACTATTACGTCAGCCTGGCCTGCGGCCACGACGCAATTTACATCCACGCCGGAGGCAGCCCCCAGGCCTACGACGCCTTTGAAAGCTGGGGCGTCACCCACATCGACTTTGTAAACGGCCCCTATGGCGATATGTGCTGGCGGGACCCGGAGCGGCGGAAAAACGCCGGCCTGGAACACTCCATGCTCACCTCCAGCGAAAAGGTGCTGGAGCAGATGCCCAGCCGCTTCCGTCTGGACCACGAAGCGGGCTACGGGGTAGGCTGGATCTTCTCCAAGGAGGCCCCCGCCGGGGGAGAGAAGGTCATCCGGCTGACCGCGCCCTTTTCCAACTATAAGACCGGGTACTTCACCTACGACGCCAGCCAGGGCCACTATCTGATTAACCAGAGCCTGGATGGCTCCGACCCTATCCCCTTTGTGGACGGCCCGGATGGGGACCGAGTGACGGTGAGCAATGTGCTGGTGCTGTACACCGACGTGAGCCTGGTTCCGGGGGATTCCGCCGGCCGCATGTCGGTGCGGACCACCGGAACCGGGAAAGGCGTCCTCCTCCGGGATGGGCAGCTCTATCCGATTACCTGGCAGCGGGACAAGCGCACCGACACCTATTCCTTCCTGGACCAGTCGGGCCAGCCCATTCCCCTGGCCGTCGGGCCCAGCTACATCAACGTTATCAGCGCCTCCGCCAACGTTACCTGGGAATAAGCCCCTTGCAGCGTGCAAAGTCGGCAAGGAATATGAAGGTTCCTATTTTTCGGCCCAATGCCAGTGTGTCGCTGCCAGGCAGGGTAACAATCGCGCGACGGCTACACCCGCAGGAAACGTGACCATATGCGCGGGGCATAGACGGGATGGCGATAGCAAACCTTGAACCTGCGCTTTCAAAAAATTCAGCGTTCACGCCAGGGCCTTTTTGTACGCGCTAATGGAAAAGCGGCGGCGGTCGAGCAAAGAGATAAAACAGGCCCGGATCGAACGGGCCCTGTGGGAATTTTCTCTCTGCTGTCTTGACTTGGAAGGCTTTGTGTGCTAATATCGTTATATTCTCATATAAATAACGCATGGATTTTTAGGAGGTACTATAATGAAAAAGAGACTATCTGCGCTGATGCTGGCACTGGTTATGACATTTTCCCTTGCCGGCTGCGCTTCCCCCGCCCAGTCGTCCGGCGGCAACGACCAGGGCGCGGGAGGCTCCGCGTCCTCTCCCGTCTCCAGCCAGGAGTTGTCCGACTTTCCCGTCACACTGATCGACGCATCCAGTCGAGAGGTCACCATCCAGGCCGAACCTGAGCGCCTGGTTAGCGGCTACTATATCACCACTTCTATGCTCATTGCTCTGGGCCAGCAGAACAAGCTGGCAGGTATTGAGGCCAAGGCGGACACCCGGCCCATTTACTCCCTGGCTGCCGCAGAGCTTTTAGAGCTGCCCAATGTGGGAACTGCAAAGGCCTTCGACCTGGAGGGCTGCGCCGCCCTTCAGCCCGACCTCGTTGTCCTGCCCCTGAAGCTGAAGGACAGCGTGCCCGCCCTGGAGGATTTGGGGCTGACAGTGCTGCTGGTCAACCCGGAAAACTTGGAGCAGCTTAACAGCACCATTCGCCTGCTGGGCGACGCCACCGGCGCCAAAGAACAGGCTTTGGCCCTGCTGGATTACAACCAGCAGACCCAGGCTTTTCTGCTCCAGACCCTGAAGGAGGTCCAGCGACCCACCGTCTATCTGGCGGGCAACAGCAGTTACCTAAGCACAGCCGGCGCCAAGATGTACCAAAATTCTCTGCTGGAGCTGGGAGGCGGCCAAAACGTAGCCGCCGGGCTGGAGGACGACTACTGGGCGGATATCTCCTATGAGCAGCTGCTTGCCTGGAACCCGGAGGTCATCCTCATCGCCTCGGGTGCCGCCTACACCAGAGACGACATCCTCCAGGATCCCCAGCTTTCCCAGCTGGCGGCTGTCCAGAGCGGTCGGGTATACGCTATGCCCTCCGGTCTGGAGTCCTGGGACTCCCCCGTACCCAGCGCCCTAGTGGGCAGCCGATGGATCGCGGCGGTTCTGCACGAGGACCTGTACGCCTTTGACGCCTTTCAGTCCGATGCCAAGCAGTTCTACCGCGACTTCTACCAGATTGACGTCGGCGCCGAGCTGCTGAGTAAGTAAGCGATCTTCTCATGGAACGCACAAAACGGCTTGGCGCACTCTTTGCCGCCGCCTTGGTTCTCGCCGCGGCCGCCTTCCTCTTCTCCCTGTCTGTGGGCCGATACCCCATCACTTGGGCGGGCCTGTGGGGCGACCCCTACACCGCACATGTGTTTTTCACTCTGCGCCTGCCCCGCACCTGTATGGCGCTTTCAGCCGGCTTCGCTCTGGGGGTGGCGGGCAGTGTGTACCAGTGCGTGTTTCAAAACCCCCTTGCCTCCCCGGACATCATCGGGGTGGCTTCGGGAGCTTCAGCGGGGGCGGCGGCAGCCGTTCTGCTGCTTGGGGGCGGTGTTGCGCTTACAGCGCTGTGGGCCTTCGCCGGCGGCTTTCTGGCGGTGCTGACCGCCCTGACCCTGTCTGCCCTGGCCAGCCGCCGGAACATCGCCAATCTGGTGCTGTCTGGCATCGTGGTCAACGCCTTGGCCCAGTCGGTGCTTATGCTCATGAAGCTCGCCGCCGACCCGGAGAAAGAGCTGGCCTCCATTGAGTTTTGGACCATGGGCAGCTTCGCGGATATCACCCTGTCCAAGCTGCTGGGGGCCCTCCCCTGGATTCTGCTGGGTTTGACAGGCTTGTTCGCCCTGCGCAGGCAGATTGTGCTTCTGGGGCTGGAGGAGGATGACGCCCGGATGCTGGGCGTGCCGGTGAAATATATGCGTCCGGCAATCTTGATGCTGGCCACCCTGGTGACAGGGGCGGTCATCAGTGTCACCGGACTTATTGCCTTCATCGGCCTGCTGGCCCCCCACATCGCCCGGCTGCTTACCCGCAGCAGCCGCTTTTCCACCACCGTGCTGGCCGGGCTGTGCGGCGGCATTCTGTTGCTGCTGTCTGATGTGCTGGCCCGCAGTATCGGCGACAGTGAGGTGCCCATCAGTATCATCACCTCTCTGCTGGGCGCGCCTTTTCTGTTCTGGCTGATGTGCAGAAAGGAGGAGCCCCATGGGTGAGCTGCTGCGGGCACGGGATGTCTGTGCAGGTTATGGCCGGGAAAACGTGCTGCGAAAGGTGAGCTTCTCCATACAGGCGGGGGAGCTATGTGCCCTGCTGGGGAGCAATGGATCGGGCAAGTCCACCCTGCTGCGGTGTGTGTGCGGTCTGCTTCCCTTCCAGGGCAGCATGACGCTGGAGGGAGAACCGCTTCCCCATATGAGTCAGCGCCGCCGCGCCCAGCGCATTGGCTATCTCTCCCAGAAAGGGGGGGGCGTCCCCTCCTTAACCGCTCTGGATGTAGTGCTGATGGGCTTTAATCCCCTGCTGGGGCTGCTGCAGTCTCCCGGTTCTGTCCACCGCAGGCAGGCGCTGGAGGTCCTGGAGCAGGTGGGAGCGGCACAGTTTGCCCATCGGGACTTTCTCACCCTCAGCGAGGGGCAGAAGCAACTTCTCCTACTGGCCCGCACGTTGGTGTGCCAACCCAAGCTCATTGTACTGGACGAACCGGACAGCGCCTTGGATTTCCGCAACCGGCGTCAGATTCTGGAGCTCTTGAAGGCGTGCTCCGGCGCGCAGGAACGAGGTGTGCTGCTGTGCAGCCATGATGTCAATATTGCCCTGGCTTATGCGGACCACCTTCTGCTGCTCAAGGAGGGCTCGCTGGCCTATGACCTGCACCTGTCCGCAGTGTCTCAGGATCATCTTCAGCGGGCGCTGCAGGATATCTACGGCCCCGTGGAGGTGTTGCGCCACGCAGGGCGGTATCTGATGATCATTCGCACAGAGGACCAAGCCCCGGTAAGCGCCGGTTAAACAGCCTGAACGCTTTTTTCAGGCAAAATGACAGGAGCTGAGATGTTTTGAAAATCCGATTGGGCCTAAGCTTTTATACCGACGATGGGGAGCGCTTTTTTGGAGAGGGTCCCTACCGTCTGCTGCGCGGTGTACAGGAGCTGGGCAGCCTGCACGCCTCCACCCAGCGTATGAAAATGGCCTATACCAAGGCCTTCTACATGGTAAAACGCGCCGAAGTTGCCCTGGGATTCCCTCTGATTCAGCGGACCATCGGCGGAAAAGGCGGGGGCGGCAGTGTGCTGACCCCCCAGGCAGAGGAGCTGTTGACACGTTATGAGTCCTACCGGGATGCCTGCGGAAGCATGGCTGAGCAGCTATACCAGGAGCACTTTTCAGAGTTCCTGCCGCCGCCATCTGCTGGTGACGGGGAGGAAGGGCTGCGGCAAAACCACGCTGATTGAGTCGCTCATCGGATCCAGGCCGCTTCCCGGCGTGCGCAGCTGTGTGGAACGAGGTGCGGACGGGCAGCCGGTCCTGGTCGCGCTGGAAGAGCGGACCGGACCGGGCCGGTGCGTTATCGGTCGGCGAAGGGATAGGCAGATGTTCGCCCAAGTACCGGCCCTAGACAGGACGGGGGTGCAGCTGCTCCGCCGCACCCTGTATGCACCGGGGAAGTGGGTCTGTGTGGATGAGATCGGCTTTTTGGAGGAGGCCAGTCCCCTCTATCAGCAGGCCATGTGGCAGCTGTTCGAGCACAAGCGGGTGCTGGCGGCGCTGCGCAAGGAGGAACTGCCCTTCCTGATCCGGCTACGGAGTCGTGCGGACTGCCTGCTGCTGGATCTGGATGCGGCGGAGGGATGGCAATGAAGATTGGCTGTATCATTATGGCCGCAGGTCAAGGGGTGCGCTTTGGCGGAAATAAGCTCCTTCACCCGCTGGGAGGGGCCCCTCTGCTCTCCCACGTGCTGTACCGACTGCCGAG
>JAAWCR010000009.1 GCA_022793355.1 Lawsonibacter sp.
ACCACATAGCGGGTGGGATTCAGCTCATAGTCCTTCTCCCCGTTTTCCAGCCTGGACTGCTGCACCAGCAGATCTTCCTCTGTAATTACAGGCTCAACCTGGATGTTCATGCGGATCGCGTCTGCCGTAATCTCGGCGGAATCAATATCCAGCTTCTTCATGGCCTGCGCCACCAGATTTGTGGCGTAAATCTCCGTCGTATCTATTTCCGTTCCGTCCGGGGAATAGCCTTCCTCAGCCCGGGCGCCGGTGTATTCAATCACCGTGACGGCGGTGTACTGCTGAATGTATAGCTGGGCAATCAGGAAGAAGGCCGCACCCGCTAGAACCGATACGCCGGCGATGACGGCACGGTACTTTTTCAGATATCGAAACACATCCAGTTCTTTCATGCCGAAGCCTCCTTACTCAGCGTTTCTTCGCGTCTCCCCCTCCGCCCAACATTCCGGTCGTTCCGGTACTCCCGGTAGAAGGGCTTCAGCACGGCGTTTCCGCCCAGGGCCGCTACAAACAGGGCCGTGAGGCCAAGCGCTTTCAGGGCGTCATCCAAGACGTTCGGGGCGGTAAAGCTCACCTGGATATAGCCGTCCCGCTTCTCCTGGACATAGGCGCCGCACAGCTCTCGGCTCTGCGCGGCCAGGTTCAAAAGCTCGGTTTTCAGCGCCTCAATCCGCTGCTCCGCTTGGTCATAGAGGGAAGCGGAGGCGGAGGATCCGCCAATCTGCCGGGAGGCGTAGGTGTTGTGCTCCATCTCTTCCACCAACTTTGTAGCGAATTCCAAATGCTCCTTGGCCTCGTCCGCGAAGTAGTCCACCCCCACCTTGGTTTTGGACATGTAAAATTCCTTGTCGGTGTCGTAGGTCGGAATCAGTACGAAACGGGTCATGTAGGCGTTATACATGTTGATGGCCTCAATCCGCACATCATGGGCCGCCATCTCCTTTCGCTTGGAGACGTCCAGGCGGCGGTTGGCGTACTGCATCCGCGACTGGTACGTGGTCCGGTCGCCGGCCAGGCCGTTTTCCAGGACAAAGGCCTCATAGCGCTCCAGCTCAATGTCAATAAAGTTGCTGATTTTCCGGGACAACGAGGCAAAGGTCTCCTCATTTCCCTCCGCCCGGAAGCTGCTGCTCTCAGCGCTGTAGCCGGGGAGGTAGTTGCGCAGCTTGTTGGCCTGCATCTCCAGGTAGTCCTTCACGTCCAGATACTCTATGTCCTCCAGCTTTTCAAAAGACAGGTCCAGAATGCTGTCATTCTCCGCGTAATTCCGCACGAAATTTTCCCAATACACGTCCGCCAGAAGGTTCAGGACGGTCTTGGGGTCGGTGCGGTACAGGGACACCCGCTCAGAGCAGCGGACGTGGTATTCGGTGGAAATTTTCAGGTCTGACTCTTGGCTCACATCCAGCTTCTCCGCGTCCAGGGGGGTAGAGATGCTCAGGCACTCGGACAGCTGCTCCACGCTCAGCTTCAGGCCGCCCCGCCGAATGACCTGCTCTAAAATATCGTCGGAAAGAATATTGGATTCGTTAAACCGGGTGACGTTGGGATTCTGGCCCCGGGCTGCCTCCTCATAGCTGAATACCATCCGCATATCGGGCATCCAAAAAGCGGAGGCCAACCGCGCCACCAGACAGACTGTGAAAAACAGCGCCCCCAACGCCGCCAGCTTTCTCCGTTTGCCCACCGTGCGGCTCAGCGCCCCCCGCACACCCAGGACCGGGAGCTTCGCTTTTACCGTAAAAAAACGCTGAATTAACACCGCGTAAAGGATCGCCAGACACAAAATCAGAGCTGGAACGATCGCGCATATCAAAATCATGATGTCATTTCCCCCTTTACTTGTCGTTGGTTATGAGACAGCCGTCTCCGGACGGCCATTGATGTCGATGACCGCCAGTTCAGGCCGGTTGTTCACACGGGGCAAGCCATTGTGCCCACCCATGCCCCGGGAGACAAAGATTGTGCCGTTGCGAAGCTGGTACATTCCGCCGCTGTATTTGGGGAAAAAGCCCGTATCGCCATGATAAAGCCCTCCGGCTGCCGGAAGCCGGACCTGCCCGCCATGGTAGTGGCCGCATACGCCCAGGTCCACCGCCCCATCCGCCAGAGCTTCATAGTAGAGGCTGGGGTAGTGGGCAATCAGCAGTTTAAACGCGCCGCTCTTTTCATACTCCTCAAAAAACGCGGCGCCATACGCCTCATAGCCCTCGGTAGACGTGGTCAGCCCGCCAATCAGAAAGGGCGTTCTATGTATGACCGCTTCCTCCGCCCGGTTCACAAGAACGTGAATGCCCTGTTCGGAAAGCCGACTCTCAAGGGGGCTCCCTTTCTCATACATCAGGTTGTTCTCGTGATTGCCCGGGCTATAATAGACAGGGGCAATTTCCACCAGCCTGCTGCACAGCGTCAACACTATGTCCAGATTGCCGTCGTCCGCGTTAACCATATCGCCCGCAATGGCAATCAGGTCCGGCTTCAAGGCCGCAATCTGCTCCGCCAGGTCCTCGTTCCCCGGGCCGAACTCCCGGTTGTGCAAATCCGACAGGACAATAACCCGAACATTCTCCCCGACCGCAATTTTGGGCGAATACAGATGATAAAAGGTCACTTCCAATTTGTCTGAGAGGAGATAACAGCCGCCAACTATCAGAGCAGCAGCCGCAAGCGCCCCCCACAGGAAGCGTTTTCCCCGCTTCTGAAGCCAGGCCTTCCAGTCTCCGTCTCGGTTGAACGTACGTTTTTGCATATTCATTCCTCCCACCAAATCCGTTTCCTACATGCCCTCCCTGCGCAAAACAGCCCTTCCAGTCTGAAAAATCAGTTTCCAGTCCAAAAGCCAGCTCTGTTCCCGTATGTAACGCAGATCCAGCTCCACCCAGGCATCGAAGCTCAGACTGTTGCGGCGTGGGCTCACCTGCCAGAAGCAAGTGAGCCCGGGGGTGACCGCCAACCTTTGCCGCTGATAGGGAGTATAGTTTATAATTTCCCGGAACAGCGGAGGCCTGGGCCCCACAATCGACATATCCCCTTTCAGGATATTGACCAGTTGAGGCAGCTCGTCTAACCCCGTGGATCGCAAAAACCGCCCCAAGCGGGTAATTCTTGGGTCGTTTTGAATTTTAAATGCGGGTCCCTCCATTTCGTTATAGGGCAGCAACTCCTCCAGCCGCCGCTCCGCGTCCACGCACATTGTACGGAATTTGTAAAGACGGAACCCCTCCCCTCCCCGGCCGCAGCGAACCTGGGAGAAAATCGGGCCGCCTTGGGGGTCGTCTATTACAACTGCCAGGGCAATCAGCAGCATCAGCGGCGCGAGCAGTATCAAAGCCAGCGCAGATAATACAACATCCTGCACCCGTTTGATACAGAGATATACGCACCGCTTCTTGGTCCGCCGGACACTGGCAGCCGGCAGAATTTCCTCCAATAATGCCCCCTTCACCGTTTTTTCCAAATCCTTGGCCTCCATTTTATCAACCCCTGAACCCACAGCTTTGAACCGAGTTCTCCACGCAGCTCTGTCTTTGATGGGCGCCGCTCATTTACAAAAAGGTGTACTTTTTTGTAACGAAAAAATTGGAATAAATTTTTCCAAAAAGAGTATTGAAAATGGAGATTTTTTTTGGTATATTACTGCGGGAGCGGTAAGGAGCTAAATTATAAATAAGTACGCTTTTTCGCATAGAAAGCCGCTTTTTATTCCGGTTCTGCCCTTTTAGAATCGCAATTTCGGTTTATTTTTGAAATTCGGTATTTTGCTCAAAAAACAGGTTGAAAAGTACGTTTTTTTAAGAAATATACTCAAAGCAGCATGGCTTTTTCATATAGCCCTGCCCGGTAGCGAAAGGTAGATAAGGGCATTCCACACTCTTTGGCCGCCGCTGTCCCGGTAATCGTTCCGGCCTTCCACCGGAGAAAGACCATGTGATAATTATCCGGGAGCGGACGCAGCGGCCTTCCGAACTGGACGCCCTTCGCTTTTGCCGCCGCAATGCCCTCCGCCTGTCGCTGCCGGATGTTGCTCCGCTCATTTTCCGCCACAAAGGAGAGCACTTGCAGAACAATATCGCTTAAAAACGTCCCAATCAAGTCCTTGCCTCTGCGGGTGTCCAAAAGCGGCATATCAAGCACCACAATGTCCACCCCTTTCTCTTTGGACAGCGCCCGCCACTGCTCCAATATTTCCGTATAGTTGCGTCCAAGCCGGTCGATGCTCTTGATGACAAGGGTGTCCCCGGCTTTCAGTTTTTGCACCAGCGCCTGGTAGCCGGGCCGCTCGAAGTTTTTTCCGCTCTGCTTGTCCAGCACGATGCGGCAGTCCTCAATACCAAATTCCTTCATGGCGGCCATCTGCCTGCCTTCATTCTGGTCTCGGGTGGAAACCCGAACATATCCATATGTGTCCATATCACTTCTCCTTTTTTGTCACAGCCGCAAATTCCTCTGCCGATACAGGTACGCTTCACACCTGCTGCCCAAACCGCCGCCCCGGGCTGAATGTCGGCCTTCCTCCGGTCCTATACTACCCGAAAACATAAAAAATCACATTTTAGGCCATGATATGGCAAAGCATACAGCGGGCCGCAAAACGTCCAGCTCCGCTGCGCTTCCCTATATCGCATGTGTGAAAGACAACAATCAATATATAGTATTGCAACTACGCTGAACAGTGATTCAAATGAATATTTGCCGCCTCGAAAGCGGAATCTTTCGATTTCCAGGGAAATGGGAGGATCACTTTTTGTAAAGAAAAACCTTGCATTTCGCTTTACAAATGCTATAATAGATGTACTAGGAGGTGGCGCTCATGGCACAGGTTATGGTCAACTTTCGTATTGACGAGGACATTAAGAAGGCTATGGAACAGGCTTGCAGGGAGATGGGGCTGAGCATGACAACTGCCTTTACCATTTTCGCCACAAAGGTGGGAAAAGAAAAACGGATTCCATTTGAGATTACGGCCCAGCCCTGCGGCACAGCCTTCCACCCGCTGCGGCGCTGCCGTACACAGGCCGGGCGCCTGCCGGAGGAGGAGGCGCCTGCCCTCCCCGGCAGACAGGAACGGCTGGATCGGCTATGCGCAGAGATCCGCCGCTCCCTGACCGCCATCCACATCGCAGTCCCTTCCGCCATTACAGGGCTTTCCATCGAACGCATCCGCCTGCTGTGCGGCGACGAGCTGAAGGATAAGGCCGCTGGAGTCTCCAGCGCCTGCAAGACGCTGTTTACCGGCCGAAACATTGCCGTCCTGGAGCAGAAGGACCTCAGTATTCTGGACGAGTACTCGGACCGCCTGTCCGCCATTTCGGAGGAGCTGCTGGACCTGGAGCGCACCCTGATTCCCACGATGAAGTCCTGCCAGGGGGCTGCTCCCGACTGCTTTGTGTCCTATGAGCAGCGACTTTCGTCCATATCCCGGAGCTTTGACGCACTCTCCCCTGTGTTGCAGCGGTTTTTAAATTCCACCGCCTGCTCCAGCGGCGTGCAGGCGTTCCGGGCCCGCCTCCGGCAGGCCGCGGCTCCCGTTCAGACGCCCTATGTATTGACCGCAGTGGAAAATCTGGACGCCCTGGTTCTCCGGTACAGCGGCGCTCTGGAGGGCCAGACGGCGGACCGCCTGGAGTCCGACTACCTCCAGATGCTGGAGCTCACCCTGCTGGAGCTGGCCCAGGCGGAGCGTGAGGGCGGGGACACCGGCGAGAAAGCCGCCCTCTGCCTGCGGGCGGTGAATGTGCTGTCCCAGGTAATTTCCAGCGGCGCACAGGTCCGCCAGGAGTGGAGCCGGCGGCGGTTGGAGGCAGAGGTAGAGGCGATGGAACGCCTTGCCGCCATGCGGGGGGACATTTCAGACGGAATCCGGCAGGAGGCATGAGGAGGTCCCAAGCCGTCCGGCAAAAGAAAACCGGCCATACCTGGCCGTAAGCTGCCGCCCGGGCTTGTTTATATAGAAAGCCGTAACTGTGTTTAATCTGAAAGGAGGAATTCCCATGCTTGAAGCGATTCTGCCCATACTTCCCGTTATTTTCATCGTGTTAGCAATCATCATCATTCTTTTGCTCGGCTATGTCAAGGCCCCGCCCGATCAGGCGTACATTATCTCCGGCCTCAAGAAAGAGAGCAAGGTGCTCATTGGCCGCGCCGGAATCCGCGTCCCCTTCCTGGAGCGTATGGACCGGCTGTATTTGGGTCAGATGACAGTGGACATCAAAACAGAACAGTCCGTCCCCACCAGCGACTTTATCAACGTCAACGTGGACGCCGTGGCCAAGGTCCGCATCTCCCCCCAGGCGGAGGGCATCAAGCTGGCGGCCAAAAACTTTCTGAACAAGCGGCCCGAGGAGATTACCCGTGACCTTCAGGATTCCCTCCAGGGCAATATGCGGGAGATCATCGGCACCCTTTCCCTCAAGGAAATCAACACAGACCGGGATTCCTTCTCCGATCAGGTGATGCAGAAAGCCAGCAAGGACATGGATAAGCTGGGTATTGAGATTCTCTCCTGCAATATCCAGAATGTCACTGATGAAAACGGGCTTATCAAGGACCTGGGCGCCGACAACACCAGCCTGATCAAAAAGAACGCCGCGATTGCAAAGGCCCAGGCCGACCGTGACATCGCCATCGCCCAGGCCGAGGCGGAGCGGGAGTCCAACGAGGCCCGGGTCCAGGCGGACACCCAAATTGCCCAAAAGCAGACAGAACTGGAAATCAAACGAGCCGAACTGAAAATTATGGCCGACGGCAAGAAGGCCGAAGCCGACGCCGCCTATGAGATTCAGAGTCAGGAACAGCGCAAGAGCATCGAGACCGCCACCGTCAACGCGGAAATCGCCAAAACCCAGCGCCAGGCCGAGCTGAAGCAGTATGAGGTCGAGGTGGAGAAGCAGAAGCTGGAGGCGGAAATCCGGGCCAAGGCGGACGCTGAGCGCTACCGCCAGCAGCAGGAATCGGAGGCCGCCCTGTTCAAGCGCCAGAAGGACGCGGAGGCGGCCCGCTATGAGCAGGAACAGAAGGCCGAGGCCCAGATGAAAATTGCTGAGGCTCAGAAGTACGCAAAGGAACAGGAGGCGGAAGGCATTGCCGCCGTGGGTAAAGCGGAGGCCGAGGCCATCCGCGCCAAGGCCCTGGCCGAGGCCGAGGGTATCGACAAGAAGGCAGAGGCCATGAAGAAGTATGGCGAGGCCGCTGTGATTGAGATGGTCATGCAGGCCTTGCCCGAGATCGCCAAAAACGTGGCCGAGCCGCTGTCCAAGGTGGATAAGATTACCATGTACGGCGAGGGGAACAGCGCCAAGCTGCTTCAGGACATCATCACCGGCACGTCTCAGGTCACCGAGGGTATAACCCAGGGCATGGGCCTCGATGTAAAATCACTGGTCGCCGGTATGCTGGGCGGCAAACTGGCAGGGGGAGAGGATAAAACCATTATTATCCAAAATCCCGCCCCCAAGGATCCGCCGGACCGCTCTCCCACCGGCACCAAGGAAGATTAAACGTTTCCAGCCGCCTGCGGATTTCAGCCGAAATCCGCAGGCGTTCTTTTGCCGGATACAGCAAGCAAAAGATTGTCAAAAGCTCCATTTTATGCTATACTTGCCGTATACAAAATAAGGTATTCCACCAAATGGGAGAGTGACTACTGTGGAAGAAACAATCCTTCGTCCTCAGGCTGAACAGCGGTATCAGGAAGAGCTGTCCGCACTGCGTCTTTGGGATCAGGACAACAGAAAGCCTCAAAACTGGCTGTTGTCCCCAAAAGCGGTGCGGCTTTTTATTTTAGGCTCCCCCCGTCCTGTCCGCTGCGGCGGCCGGGAGATTACAATCCGCAAAAAGTATCTGGGCAACGACGCGCTGGTGGAGCGCTGCATCATCACCCTGGCGGGCAACCGGGGCCTGATGCTGGTGGGCGAGCCGGGCACTGCCAAAACCATGCTCTCCGAGCTTCTGTCCGCCGCCATCAGCGGGTGCAGCACCAATACAGTGCAGGGTACGGCCGGCACCACTGAGGATATGATTAAGTACAGCTGGAACTACGCTCTGCTCCTGGCCAAGGGCCCCAGCCGGGAGGCCCTTGTGCCCTCCCCCCTCTATGTCGGCATGGAAAAGGGGATTCTGACCCGCTTTGAGGAAATCACCCGCACCCCCGCCGAGGTTCAGGACAGCCTGATCAGCGTACTGAGCGACAAGGTTTTGAATATCCCCGAGCTGGGCGACGAGGGCCTGCTCTTCGCCCGGCCCGGCTTCAACGTCATCGGCACCGCCAACACCCGGGACAAGGGGGTCAACGAGATGTCCAGCGCCCTCAAGCGCCGGTTCAACTTTGAAACGGTGCAGCCGGTGCGGGACGTGGCGCTGGAGAAGCAAATCATTCTGAACGAGGTGGGCGCGCTGGCCGACGCCGCCGGCATCACCCAGCCGCTGGATACCGACGCCGCCGGGCTGCTGGCCGCCACCTACCACGAGCTGCGGGAGGGGATCTCCGCCGAGGGGCATCGCATCGAAAAGCCCAGCGCCGTTATGAGCACTGCCGAGGCCATCTCCGTCTATTTTCAGACCCTGATGACCGCGTGGTACTACGGCGACGGACATATGGATGAGCAAAATCTGGTGGAGAACCTGGTGGGGGCGGTAGCCAAGGAGTCCCGGGAGGACCTGGACAAGATTTCCAACTACTTTTCCACCGTGGTTCGGGACAAGGCGCGACGGGAGGGCGGCCCATGGACACGTTATTACGAGGCGAGAAGCCAGCTGAAGTAATTCCATTTTCTCTGGACGCGCCGGTCCTCTACTACCCGGTGCGGCACCACAGTCCAGCCTGCGCCTGGCACCTGGAGCGGATTATTCAGCGGTATGCCCCTGACTGCATTCTGGTGGAAGGACCGGAAAACGCCAATGACCTGATTCCCGTGCTGGTCCACCCCGACACAAAAACCCCCATAGCCCTCTTTTACGCCTACCGGGACGAGGCCGGGCTCCTGTCCCAAGAGGAGGGAAAGGAGCCGGCGAGCTACCGCTGCTATTATCCCTTCCTGGACCACTCCCCGGAGCTGGCCGCCCTCCGCTCCGCCGCCGCCCAGGGGATTCCGGCCCGGTTCATCGACCTGCCCTACGGGGAAATCCTGCTGGCTACCCACGATGCCCGGGGCCTGCGCGCCCAGGAAGAAAAGCTGAGCTACGCCAGCGACCGCTATCTGACCGCCGACCGGTTCCAGAAGCTGCTGTGTGAAAAGACCGGCCTGCGCAGCTTTGAGGAATTTTGGGAGAAATACTTTGAAACCGCCGGGCTCCTCCAGACCGACGAGGCCTTCGCCGCCCAGATGAACTCCTACTGCCTCCTCACCCGGCAGAACACGCCGCAGGCCGAGCTGGAAGAGGATGGCTGTCTGGCTCGCGAGGGACATATGGCCCTACGAATTCAAGAGGCGGCGGAGCAATACCGCAAGGTACTGGTGGTGGTGGGCGGCTTCCACATCTGGGGCCTGCTCCACAGCCCGCCCCAGCCTCCGGAACACAAAAAGCTGCCCGAACAATCCCAGGCCGTCTACCCCATGCGGTACACCATGCCGGCAGCGGACGCCCTGTCCGGATACGCCAGCGGAATGCCCTCCCCCGGCTTTTACGCCAGCGTGTGGGCCGCCCTCCACCGCGAAGCCCCGGAGCAGATATGGGACCAGGTGGTGCTGGACTATCTGGTGCGGACAGGCCGTAAACTGCGCTCCGACGGGGCTTCCCTCTCCGCCTTTGATGAAATATGCGCCCTCCAGCAGGCCCGGGGGCTGGCGGAGCTGCGGCAAAAGCCAGGGCCGGGGCTGTATGAACTGCAGGATGCGGTGCTCAGCGCTTTCGTCAAGGGAGAGGCGAGCCTGTCCGGCGTAGAGCCGCTGCGGGTGCTGCGGGATCTGACCACCGGCAAGGCGGTGGGCCAGCTGTGCGGCGGCGCGCTGACACCACCCCTGGCCAGGGATTTTGACATCCAGTGCAACCGGCACCGGCTGAAACAGGAGACCGCCTCCCGTCAGGAACTCACCCTGTCCATTTTCTCCGACCCCCGCCACCGGGAAATCAGCCGCTTTCTCCACCAGACCGTCTTTCTGGACTGCGGCTTCGCCCAGCGGAAAAAGGGCCCTGACCTTCAGCGCCGCCGGGACCGGAACCTGATTCGGGAGTCCTGGGACTACCGCTGGACCGCCTCTGTGGACGCGGCCCTGATTGAACACGCGGTATCCGGGGCCACCATGCGGGAGGCCTGCGCCACCGAGCTGCGGCAGAAAATGGCCGCCGCAGGACGGGCCGATCTGGGGGCGGAGCTGCTGGTCCAGGGCTTTCTGATGGGGGTGGGCGATGTGTCCGACGCCCTGGCCGGGCGGCTGGACGAGCTGCTCATTCAGGACGGGGACTTTACCTCCCTGTGCGCCGCCTGTGCCTCCCTGAATACCCTGGACGAGTGGCGGGACCAATACGGCGAAAGCGCCACCTACGACTACCCCGCCCTCCTTCGCCGGTGCTTCAGCCGGGTTTTGCAGCTTCTCCCCTCCATGAACACCGTGGATAACCGGCATGTCTTAGCTGTTCAGCACGCCTGCATGCTCCTCTATCAGGTCACCGGGCGGGACTCTTTCTCCCTCCAGCGCCCCGCCCTGCTCCGGGCCTTTGAAGCCCTGATTGTTCAGGACCCCCTCCATCCCGCCCTCCACGGCGCGGTGCTGGGACTGCTCTATGGGGCGCAGCCGGACTGGAAGGAGCAAATTAACGCCGCCATTGGGAGCTACCTCCAGGGCACCCCCGGGATGTTGCTGCAATCAGCCTCCTTTTTACAGGGCCTGTTCTATACCGCCCGGGACCTGCTGCTGGCCGACCCCGACTTTCTGCCCCAAATCGACCGCCTACTGTGTACTTTGGAGGATGACGACTTCATCCGCCTCCTCCCCGAGCTGCGGCTGGCGTTCAGTTACTTCGTCCCCACTGAGACCGACCGCCTGGCCAAACGGGCGGCGGCCCTCCATGGCGCGGCGGCGAACGCCCTGCGCCGAACAGCGGCGGACCCCGCCGCCTACACCTGCGGGGAGGCCCTGGACGCCTGGGCGGCGGCCCGGCTGGATACCTTTATAATGACGGAAGGAGAGGAACACGGATGCTCACCGACGGCGCAGCGCTGAACCGGTGGAGGCTGGTGCTGGGGAAAAACGCACAGCAGCAGCTCCCCCTCGCCGAACGCAACATACTCCGCATAGACGACGCGCTGGATTTTCTCTACAGCCGGGAGAGCGGCGAGGACGTGCGTGACCCCCAGGGGGGGCACGGGGCCAGCCAGCCCACTGTGGCCCGCTGGCTCAGCGAGGTACGCACCCTCTTCCCCCAGGAGACCGCTGAGATTTTACAGCGGCACGCCTTGGACCGCTACCAGCTCACCGAGCTGCTATCTGACCGAGAGGTGCTGGAGCGGATGGAGCCTAATCAGGCCCTTCTGGAGACAGTGCTCAGCCTGAAACACATGATGAAGGGCCCGGTGCTGGACACCGCGCGCCGGATTGTCCGGAAGGTGGTGGACCAACTCACCGAAAAAATGCAGCGGGAGGTACAGCGTTCGGCTTTGGGCAAGCTGGACCGCAACAGCCGCAGCAGCGTGCGCTCCCTGCGCAACCTGGACGTTTTGCGCACCATCCGCAAAAATCTGGCCCACTACGACACCGAAGCCCAACGACTGGTGCTGGAACAGGTCTATTTCAACGGCCGCGTCAAGCGGTACAACCCCTGGCGAGTCATTCTGGCGGTGGACGAGAGCGGTTCTATGCTCTCCAGCGTCATCCACAGCGCGGTAATGGCGGGTATCTTTGCCGGACTGCCCATGCTGGACACCCGTCTGGTCATTTTCGACACCTCCGTGGTGGATTTGAGCGGCTACGCCGGCGACCCGGTGGAAACCCTTATGAGCATTCAGCTGGGGGGCGGCACCGACATAGCCGGGGCGCTGGGCTACTGCGAGACGCTGATTACCTTTCCCCACCGCACTATGGTGGTGCTGGTAAGCGACCTGTGCGAGGGAGGTTCCCGAAAAAACCTCTATGGCGTTTGCCGCGACATCATCGAAAGCGGTGCCAGACTTATCGCCCTCACCGCCCTGGACGAAAACGCCGCTCCCGCCTACGACCGCTCCACCGCCGAGGCGCTGGCCGGGATGGGGGCCTATGTGGGCGCCATGACCCCGGCGAAGCTGGCGGATTTCATGGCAAACGTCATGCGGGATTAGGGGAGGTAGCACGATGTATTTACCGGAAGAACTGTCCGCCGCCCTGTTGGCCGCCGACGAGAACTATCTGGTTGGACTGTCCAATAAGGGCACCGTCAACCGGGCGAAAAAGGACTTGGCCGCCCTGACAGGCCCGGAGTCTATGCCCAACGGGGCCGGCGTGACCGTCAAGCTAGACGGCGCGGAATGCGTTATCACCGCTCCCCTGGGCCAGAGCCGTTGTTCCTGTCCCAGCGGCTCCATCTGCCGTCACCGGATTACGGCTATTTTGTGGCTCAAGCGGCAGCTAGACGCCGCGCCTGCCTCCGCCCCTCCGTCAAAGCCGGAGTTTCAGGAGCTGCGGGCCTATCCCCCGGAAAAGCTGGCCAAGCAGCTGGGGCTCAAGCGGCTGTCCGCCGCCCTGTTTCGCCACCAGAGCGGCGGCGGACCTGAAATTGCGGAAACCTCCGTGGTCACAGTGGATATGCCCTGGCTGCCTGCGTCGGTGCGCCTGCTGGAGCCCCTGGAGCACAGCTCCTGCACCTGCCACAGCAAAACCTTCTGCGCCCACAAGGCCGAAGCACTGCTGTACTGGCAGCTGAACGAGGGCATTGCAGACCCAGCCCTGCTGCAAGCCGCCCAGTCTGCCGGGGCGGCTTTGGACCTGGAGCCGGTGCGGGGGGTGTGTCAGGCGGTGCAGCAGTCCCTGACCGCTCAGCTGGCCGCCGGGCTGAGCCGTATGCCCCCCGGCGTGTGCGAGACGGTGGAGCGGATGGCCGCGCTGTGCCACACCGCCAGGCTCCCCGAGCTGGAGCGGGCTCTGCGGGCCCTCCACGGGGAGTACGCCGCCTACTTCGCCCGGTCGGCCACCTACCGGGACGCCGCCCTGCTTCAGCGTATCTCCGACGCTTTCCGCCTGGCCGCGGCCTTGGAAGCGTCGGACGAGGAGACCGCCCCCGCCCTGGCCGGAAGCTTTCGGGACGACTATCTGCCGGTGGGAAATCTCCAGCTGTATTTATTGGGGATGCGGGACTTTTCCGGGCGGAGCGGCTACGCCGGAACGATTTATTACTTCTGGGAGCGGGACGCCCACCGGTTCTACACCTTCACCCACGTCCGCCCCACCTTCTACGAGGCGGAGAGCCGTCGCCGTCCCGCCGCCATCCCCTGGGGACTGCCCTGCCCCCTCCATCAGGCCTGGAACGTTTCCCTGGACCTGACCGGGGCCAAGGCCACCTATGCTGGCAACCTGTCCGCCTCCGATCGGTGCCAGGCCACCCTTCTGGGGCACTCCAATCCGGGCCGCGTCTACCCCGGGGAACAGGTCTACACCGATTTCGGGCTGCTTTTTGCCCAGCGCAGCCTTCCCAACACCCCGGAGCGGGAGCGCCTGGCCGTGGTGCGTCCCCGGCGGTGCCAGCCCCAGCCCTACGACACGGTTCAGCAGCGCTTCACCCTGCGCCTGCTGGACGGCGAGGACCGGGACCTGTGGTTGGAGGTCCGATACAAAAAGGAGGAAGCCAAGGTGGTAGGCCTGCTGGAACAGCTGGCGGACAAGCTGAGCCGGGATCCCCGCCTCGCCCCCGTCTTTTTTGGCGTGGTCTTTCGGGAGAGTGACCGGCTCAAGCTCTATCCCATTGAATTTTTCACCGAATGGGGGGAGGACACATGACAGAGCTCCTGGACGATATGGAGCTGGCTCTCACCGACCTGATGCAGTCGGGCTTTTCCACCGGCGGGGCGGCCGCAGTTCAGCGCCTGCAAACCCTGGCACTTAACTGCGAGGACTCCGGCCTGCACACCGGCAGCGCGCTGCTGTCTGAAATTCAGCAGGCTTTGGCCGCCCGCTCCCACAGGGAGGAGAAACACGATCTCCCCCTGGCCGCCGCCGTCTGCCGCACCGTGCGGTACATTCAGCTCTGCCGGGAAAAATTACAGGAGGAACAAATCGCCAAGCGCTGGCAGTCGATCAAACTGGAGGAGGAATTCTGATGAACACGGCGCATATCAACCACACCGACAAGCTGCAAAAGCTGATTGATTCTTTGGGTTTTTCGCCCTGCAACCAGTCCCTGGCCCTGGAATACCTGACCGATTTCTCTTTGGATGACAGCTGCCTGAGCCGGGCCGAGCCCCAGGACTTCAACCGCCTGGGCTGGAAGGAACAGGGGGAAGCGGTACGCTGGCTGGCGGAGGTCCGCTCGTCCCGGAACCCCGCCCTGTTTCCCCGGTACATAAAGCTGTTCTGGGCCATTGGCCGGAGCACCGCGATCTTTTTAATTGCCTCTACCCGCCAGACCCTGGACCACTCCGACCTCGTCCCCCTGGTGGGCAAGCCCGCCGTGGCCGCCATGATGGCCGAGAATTTCGCCTGGAGAAACGGCCCCGCTTATGCGCACGCCGCCTGGCTCCATGAGCTGGCCAAAACGGAACCGGAAGTCCTGGAGGAGGCCCAGAAGCTAGGCGGGACCCAGACGGACAACATGAAGGTCTTTTTGGCGGGTATCCTGCTGTGCCAGGCGGGCCATGAGAAGCCCCGTTTTTTGAAAAAGCTGATGGGCCAAAGCTCCCTGGTGGACCGGCAGGCGCAGCTACTGTTTCAGAACAATTTGGACTCCCTGGCAAACACGGCCCCCGCCCTGGCCCAGGGGGACCGGGACCTGCTGGCCGAGTACATCCGGAAGGGAGACCCCAAAGCGCCGATACCCTTTTTGGCCTCCGCCCGCTGCGCCATCGACTCTCACAGCGCCCTGACCGCAAATGCCTCCGAGCCCTACCTCACCATCCTGCTGGGTACGGCCTCCTTCCTGGCCCAGCGGCAGGACCCCCGGGCCCGCTGCGCCGTCCGGGCCTACCTGACCCTCAACCCAATGAACCTGCTCTATGCCCTGCTGCGCACCGTGCCCCACGAATACTTCATGGATCAGCTCCCCCTCCTGCGCCAGGACCTGCCCGGCGGGACCGCCATCATCCTGCTCGCCCTGTGTAGCAGCTCGGTGAGCTTCGCCCGGCAGAAGGAGATCGCCAGTCAGTGCCGGAACGGCCTGGCCAAGGCCAAGCAGCTGTCCGATGCCCGGCAGTACCAAGCCCTGTGCGTACTGCTGCCAGACAGCGCGGACAGCTCCATCGAGGAGACCATCACCAGCCTGCTGGAAAAACATGTGCAATCCGGCCAGAACGAGCTGCGAGCCTATCTGTCCGGCGCCGGCAGCCTGAAGGGCTCCGCGGCGCAGCTTGCGGCGGTCACCTCCACCCCCTATCTGTACCCCACCCACTCCGCCAATCTGGTCTTTAACTACCGCCTGCGGGCCGGGTGGGACAACTTCGCCTGCCGCTGCGCCGTGGTTTTTGCCCTCACGCTGAAAGCCCGCGCTATGGCTTACCTCCTGCGCCAGGGCGGTTCCTCTGTCATGGAACAGGACGTCAGCGCACTGGCCCGGGCCCTGTTGGAACAGGAGCTGACTATCCCCGACCTGATGCAAGTCTTTGATGCCCTCCACGACTCCACGTACACCGACAGCACCAAAGCCAGCATCCGCAACGGCGTGTACGCCGCCGTGAAGCGGCCCGAGTACGTTGGGGATCTGTGCATCGCCGCAAAATCCGGCGGCGTGTTCTCCCGGTACGTGGCCATTTCGGCGCTGGACGATCTGTCCGGCATGGATATCTGCGCCGCTCAGGCAAAGGCCGGCGTTCTGGACTGCGCCGGCGACTCCTCCAAGCAGATTCAAGAGCTGCTCCTGACCATTCTTCCCGCCCACAAGGACTGGATTCCGGATTTCGCCCGAATGCTCAAAAGCAAGAAGGCGGCGGAGCGGCTGTTGGCGGTAGGGGTCAGCCGCAGGCTGGGAGATGCCCTCCGCCCACATCTGGAGGAGGCGCTGGCCACCGAAAAGAGTGCCAAGGTGTCCGACGCTATCCGGACCGCGCTGGGACAGGCCGCCGCTGCCCCCGGCGAACGCGCCCCAGAAACGCCGGAGGAACTGGCCACCCGGGTGCTGAAGGGTGGAAAAAAGCGGAAGATTCAGTGGATTTTGGACACCCCTCTCCCCGCCCTGCACCGCAAGGACGGCACGCAGGCCGGCGAGGACATTCGGGCCGCCCTGATGGTGGCCTACTGCGACCTGGGCCGCATCGGCCGCAGCGAAACCGCCGCGGAGCTGGCCAAGGATATCAAGGAAACGGACTTGGCGGACCTGGCCCACGAGGTCTATGAAACATGGCTGACGGAGGGAGCCCAGAGCAAGACAAAGTGGGTGCTCCCCTTTGCGGCGGCCTTTGGCGGGCCCGCCATGACCCCTAAACTGACCCGGGCCATCCACGACTGGCCCCAGCACGCCCGGGGGGCCATCGCCTGCGACGCGGTGAACGCTCTGGCCCTCAGCGCCGACCCGGCGGCGCTGCTGACCGTGGACGCGATATCCCGAAAGTTCAAATTCCGTCAGGTTAAAACGGCCGCAGGACAGGCGCTGGATAACGCTGCCCGGGAACTGGGCATCACCGCCGAGGAGCTGGCTGACCGCATCGTCCCCGACCTGGGCTTTGCCGCCGATGGAAAGCGGGTGTTCGATTACGGCCCCCGCAGCTTCACCGTCCGCCTGACCCCCACCCTGGAGCTGGAGATTACCAACGACGGGGGCAAGGCCGTAAAAAATCTGCCCTCTCCCGGCAAAACCGACGACGCAGAGAAGGCAGAGGCCTCGTATAACGAGTTTAAGCAGATGAAAAAACAGATCCGCACCACGGTAGCCGCCCAGAAAGCCCGTTTGGAAGCGGCTCTCTCCGCCCTGCGCTGCTGGAACACCGAGGCCTGGCGGGCCCTGTTTGTCGAAAATCCCATTATGCACCAGTTCGCCATGAGCCTGATTTGGGGCGTCTATGAGGACGGGGCGCTGAAGGCAACCTTCCGCTACATGGAGGACGGCTCCTTCAACACGGTAGACGAGGAAGAATACCCGCTGCCCGAACACGCACAAATTGGCCTGGCCCATCCGGTGGAGCTGGAGGAAGAAACCCTGGCGGGCTGGCGGCAGCAGCTGGAGGACTATGAGATCACACAGAGCGTCCTCCAGCTGGATCGGCCGGTGTACCGCTTGCAGCCCGGCACGGAGCAGGCCCGCAGCCTGGAGCTCTTTGGCGGAAAGACGCTTAACGGACTGTCCTTGTCCGGAAAGCTGCTGGGGCTAGGCTGGTATCGGGGCAGCGTACAAGATGGGGGCGGCTACTACACCTTCTACCGGGAGGACCCCATTTTGTCCATGGGGGTGGAGCTGAACTTTTCCGGCTGTTCCGTGGGCTATGAGAATGACACGGTAACCGTGTACGAAGGGGTATTTTACCGCTCCGGCACCGTGAAACGGGGCAGCTACTGCTACGATTCCCCAAAGGAGGAGAACATCTTCGCCCTGAAGGACGTTCCGCCCCGTTATTACAGCGAGATTGTCTACCAACTGGAGCGGGCCACCGCCTCCGCCACCGAGACCGACCCGGAGTGGAAAAAGAAACGGTAAGCCAAAGCAAACAGGCCAGCAGGGAGCATTCCCTGCCGGCCTTCTTTTTTTCGCATGAACGCGCCGCGCCAGCCGCCCGCTAAATTGGGAGCAGCATGGTTGTCAGCGGAATCGTCACAATACACAGCAAACTGGACAGGAAAACCGTCAGCGCGGCAAATTCCTGGTCCGCCTGATAGTTTTCCGCCAAAATAGTGGCGACGGCGGGGGTCGGCATAGCCAGGATGACGAAAACCACCGACGGTATGGCGGAGCCATTCAGACCCAGCAGCGCCTCCGCAGCATACAGCACCAAAAAGCTGGCCGCTGGACAGAGAATCAGCCGAGTGAGCGTGGAGGTAATGGCATCCTTGTTCTGACGCAGTCCGCTCCACTTTCCGTTGGACAGGTTCATGCCCGTGACAATCATAGACAGCGGGGTGGTGATATTGGACAGATGGGTCAAGGGCGTCAGCACTGCGGAGGGAATGGACAGTTGCCCAAAATAGAACACCAGGCCTAATACCGTTGAAAAATTGATAGTGGTAAACAGAACCGTGCGCCACTCTACCTTAACTCCCTCCCCCACCGCGGCGCGGTCGGCGCAAATCATCCGTGCGCCCATGGAGTAAACCAGGAGATTGAAGGTTATGTTCAGAACCACCGCCATCGACAGGCCCTCTTCGCCAAAGAGCGCCAGCACGATAGGGAACCCCATAAATCCGGTGTTGCAAAACGTCGCGCAGAAGGCCCACACCCCCCGGCGTCCCTGCGGTACCCGGAACAGCCTGGCCAGGGGCGCCGAAATCAGCGCGTTGACCGGAAAGAGAATCATTCCCAGAAGGAGAATGATCATAACCTCCCGGAAAAAGGAGGGGTCATAGGGCCGCAGAAGCGAGGTGAAGATGGTACAGGGCAGGGTGACCTTCAGCAACAGCCGGGACAGCTGCCCGGAAATGTCCCTGGACACCACCCCCAGCTTAACCATTCCGAAGCCCACCGCAATCAGCAGAAACAGCCCTAGCAGGTTAAAGCATACCTGTGTCAAATCAAGGTTCATAACAATTCCTCCTGATTCATTCTGGCGCGCTCGTTCCCGCCGCCGAGGAGCACCAGCGGTCTAGGATTTCCGCCCCGGTAACGGCAACGACGCTTTCGTAGGCCGCCTCGTAGGTCAGCGCCCGACACTGAGCCCGCAAGCCGGGGATGGCGTCAAAGTCGATCAGGCTGATTCCCTCCCGGGACATCTGCTCCAGAGCCTGTTCGTTGGCCTGGTCCACATAGTCGGGCAGAATCATCCGGCACTCCTCCGCCGCCTGCCACAGCGTTTCCTGGTCATCAGAGGAAAGGCTGTCCCATGTGGCTTTGCTGATGTGCATTCCACCCACAAACAGCAGATGGTCACTGTTTGTCATATATTTTTGTAGCTCGTAAAACTTTCGGTCGTGGATCTGGGCATAGGGGTTTTCCTCCCCCTGAATGCCGCCTTTCTGGAGGGCCAGATAGACATCAGCAATGTCCATGCTCACCGTCTCAAGCCCCAGGGCCTGCCAAAAGGCGGTGTGGTGCTCATTATAGAGGCAGCGGATGGTAAGGCCCTGAAGGTCCGTTAATGATTGAATGGGCTGGCTCAGACTCAGCTCCCGAAACCCTTGGTCGGCCAGGGGCATCAGAATCAGCTCCTTCTCCTCATAGGCGTTGGACAAATAGCGGAAGAGCACAGGGTCAGCCAGGGCCGCCCGGGCCTGCTCCAGACTCTGGAACAGAAACGGGACATCAAACACGGCGGCCTCCGGAATAAAGGTGACTAGAGCCGATGGGCTGGCAATCTGGATATCCACGGTCCCGTACTGACAATCTCGAACCACCTCCAGGTCGCTGCCCAGAATGCTGTCGCTGTATACGTCAATTGTGATGGTCCCGCCGCTCAGCTGCTCCACCAACTGCTTATATTGCAGGGCCCACCAGCCATTTACCGAAGTCTCAGGCCCTGAATAGCTGAGAACCAGGTTGACCGGTGGGGTCTCGCTGGAACTGTAAGGGGAGCTTTGGCCGGACCCGGCCGCCGTTGGGCCGCCGGGCACGCCGGAGGCGGAGACAGCCGGCTGTCTCTGGCAGCCAGTCAGCAGCAACAGCAGCAGAATTAAAACCCGTTTATAGTGCATCGCCGCACCTCCTCTCACCGAATGCTTTGGCGGAACTGCTTGGGCGTCATGCCGGTGTGCTTTTTGAATACCCGGAAAAAGGTGGCCACACTGCAAAAACCGGTGAGATAACCAATCTCCTGGGCCGTCATATCGCCGCTCTTTAACAGCCGCTTGGCATTGTCCACCCGGCACTGATTAAGGTAGACGCTGAAATTCTGCTGGGCAATGCTTGTAAACAGCCGGCTGAGGTAGGTGGGGTTGATGCCTACATATTCAGCCACGCTTTCCAGGCTGAGATTGGGGTCGCCGCACCGGGAGAGTATAAACTCCTTGGCCCGCTCAATGTACATATGCTGGCCTGAATTGAAATGCCCCTGAAGGCGGCGGACAAGCTCCTGACAGATGCGCTCCATGGCCGGCTCCAGGCCGTCGTCCGGCACGGACTGGAGGGAGACATCCATATTGCCGCAGTCGATTTTAAGGGAGGCGGACTGCTCCAGCAGCAGATCCAGCAGGAGCTGGTAGAGCTGGCGGGCCTCCTTTCCGGAAAACGAAACGCTGATGTCCTGAAGGAGCTTGGAGATGGCCTCCAGCAGGCGCCCGGCGTCCTCTCGCCGGATGGTGCCCAGCAGATTGCGCATCTCTCCAATGTACACCGTCCGCAGATGTTTGCCGCCGGCGTCTTTTGCGTAATACTGGTTGAATTCCAAATCATTCCGAGCTTCGGCCAGGGAGTCTGGCAGGCCTGCCAGATCCTTTGTCAAACCGCCCATGCCCCAGACCAGCGCGGCCCGCTCCCTGCCCAG
>JAAWCR010000113.1 GCA_022793355.1 Lawsonibacter sp.
AAATCTTATAGAGGTCTCGAATGTCGATCAGCATATCAGGCACCTCTATTAGCCGTAGCTGTAATCAGTGAGAGTGTAGTTGAGGAACACCGTGTCTCCATCATTCACGCCGGACTTGATCTCCACGTTCTGGGTGTCGGCGATGCCGGTCTCCACCACCACGGGGTAGTAGCCCTCCTCCTGGGTGGGGAAGGTGCGCTTCTGGCCCGGCTCAAAGGTAGGATACTCCAGGTCGGGCAGCTCCTCGGGGGCCTGGTCCATCTGGACAAAGACTACCGATACCCGCTCCCCAGTCTCCTTCATGCTGAAATACTGCACGCAGGCGGTGGGCACCATGACGCAGGCCTCCGATTCGCTGGTGACAAAGGAGTATTGCAGATACGCGCCGTCCATCAGGGAGCCGTCCCAGTTGTCCACCGTCAGGGTGACGGGGTAGTTGGTCATGCCCTGGCCGCTCTCCGCCCCCGCCATGTCGATGGAGGTGACCTCCCCCTGGTACACGTTTCCGTTCCAGTCCGACAGGTCCACAAAGCTGCCCGGCTTGATGAAAGCGATGTTCCGGTCGTCCACGGTGATGGTGACCAGCATGGTCACGTTGTTGGAGATCATGACCACCGTGTCGCCGCTCTTCACCTCCTGGCCCTCGGTGAGGTTACAGGAGGTGACGGTGCCGTCAATCGGGGCCACCGCGTTGAAGTCGCTCAAGGCCTCCATGGCCTTGGCCAGGTCCTCTGCGGCCTTGTTGATCTCCTCCTGCTTGGCCCGGATGTCCGAGTCGATGGTGGAGGAGCCTAAGTACAAAAGGGCCTCGCCGGCGGACACATTGGCGTAGTTGAGCAGATTTCCCTGGCCCACCACCGGCCCGGAGGCCTTGGCCTCAATGGTCCGGGTCTCATAAAACTGGGTCTGGCCGTTCTGGTAGGGGTAGATCTCCCCGCCCTCCCCGTCGGTAAGAACGGCGGAGGCGTCCATCTTCTCGGTGAGGGTGCCGGGGTTGTCAAAAACAATCACCACCTCAAAGTGGACCGCCCCCTCGGGGGAGATGAAGCTGACCTTATTGATCTTCTCCACCCGTCCGGCGTAGGACTTCATCACCGCCGGGACGGAGACGTCCACGCTCTGTCCCACATAGATGTCGCCCTCATAGGCGTAGCTGAAATAGAGGGACAGCTTCAGCTGCCGGTCGTTGACCAGGGTGGCCACCTTGGTCCCGGAGGACACGTTCTGGTCAGGCTGGAACTCCATCACATCCTGAAGCTTCCCGGCGAAGGGGGCGGTAACGGTAAGGTTGTTGGCCTGCTCTAAAAGGTCGGCCATGTCCTTGTTCAGGTCGTCCACCTTCTTCTGTGCGTCGGTGACGGCGTCCTCAGCGGCCTGGCTGTGGATGGTGTACAGCGGATCCCCGGCCATGACGGTCTGGCCGCCAGTGACAAAGACCTCCTGCACCGTGCCGCTCTGGGTCAGGGTGATGGCGGCCTGCTCCTTGGCCCGGGCGCTGCCCTGTCCGGACACCTTGCTCTGGATGGTGCCAATCTGGGCGGTGGCGGGGAAAATCTCCCCCACCGTGTCGTCGGTGGCGGTGAGGAAGCGGTACAGGGCAAAGCCTCCCCCGCCGAAAATCACCGCCGCCACGCCCAAAGCGATGAGCCGCTTGATGATCTTCCGCCTCCCCTTTCCCACCGGCCGTTTGACCGGGGGCTTGGGCGGCGCGGGAGGCGCGGCCTCTACCGGGGCGGCCGTCTCCTGAACTACGGGCTGGTTTTCCTTTACATCTGGCATATTGGTCTCCTGCTATCCTAAAACAGTCTGGCCCCGGGGCTCTACGCCTCCGGGCAGACCAACGGTTGTCCATCGGCTTTTATTATATGCTCCGGCAATGCGGGCTGACAACTACAAAATGATTACAAATTCTTAAGGAATCCCTTTCCTTGGAAGAATATTGCTCTTTTTTATATAGACGCAGGAGACGGGCAAAGGTTCCCGCCTCCTGAAAATTTTCACATCTTTTTCATATGGGCCGCTGCGGATTTAAGCATAAGGCGTTTTGTGCCCACATTGTCGAAGGCAATTTCCACCAGCGCGTCGCCCCCCATAGGCTGAAGCGAGAGGACCATCCCCTTTCCAAAGGCCTTGTGGCTGACCATATCGCCTTTGGCGATCTGGAGGGAGTGGCCGGCGGTTTGCATGGAACGGGCGGACGCACCTTGCAGGGGCCGCCGCACTGGACGGCCCGCCTCTCCGGGTTTGTTTCCCGACAGCGGGACTGCGCCCTCCGCACGTCCCGCTCCGTAGGCGGGACGCTGGCCGTAGCCTCCGTATCCGCCATAGCCGGACATACGACTGGGCATGCCGCCCCAATCCTCGGTTGGGTCGGACAGGAATGTCTTTCCCGATCGCTCCAAGTGCTCAGGGGGGATCTCCTCCACAAACCGGGAGGGCCGGTTGGCACTGGTGCGTCCGAAGAGCATGCGCTGCCCGGCGCAGGTGAGCGTGAGCTCCTCCCTGGCCCGGGTCATGGCCACATAGCACAGCCGGCGCTCCTCCTCCATCTCCTCCGCCTCGCCAATGGCCCGGATGCCGGGGAAGATGCCCTCCTCCGCCCCCACCACAAAGACGGATGGAAACTCCAGCCCCTTGGCGGCGTGCATAGTCATCATCACCACGCAGTCCTGGCTGGGGTCGTGGCTGTCGATGTCGGTGTACAGGGCAATCTCGTCCAGAAAGCCGTGGAGGGCATCGGACAGAGGCTCCCCCTGGTCCGCCCGGTTCTCCAAATAACTGTTGATGGAGGTGAGCAGCTCCCGCACGTTCTCCAGGCGGGTGCGGTCCTCCACCGTATTCCTGGTCTCCAGCATAACGGCGTAGCCGGTGCGGGAAAGCAGCTCCTCATAGAAGGCGGGGAGGGTCATCCGGTTTTCCGCCAGCAGCTGGTAGAGTCCCTGAATCAGCCCAGTAAACTCCACCAACCTTTTGGACGCCTTTTGCAGCTCCGGGTACAGGGCGGCGTTGTCGATAACGGCGTAGAAGGAGCTCTCCTCCCGGCGGGCAATCTCCAGGGCGGTTTCCACCGTTCTGGCCCCAATCCCCCGGGGCGGGTTGTTGATGATTCGGGTGAGGCGCAGATCGTCCTCCGGGTTGTCCAGCACGGCCAGATAGGCCAGCACGTCCTTCACCTCCGCCCGGTCGAAGAACCGGGTGCCCCCGATGATGCGGTAAGGGACCCCGTTCCGCTTGAACGCCTGCTCAATCTGGTTGGACTGGGCATTCATCCGGTAGAGGATGGCGTGGTCCTTCCACTTCCTGCCCTGGCCGTAGTTGTCCAGAATTTTTGTGGCGACATACTGGGCCTCGTCGTTTTCGTTCATGGCGGTGTACAGATGAAGCATCTCTCCCGGCCCCGCCCTGGTCCACAGCTCCTTGCCCTTGCGTCCCTGATTGTTGCGGATGACGGCATTGGCCGCGTCCAGGATGTGGCCGGTGGAGCGGTAATTTTCCTCCAGGCGAATCACCCGGGCTCCCTTGTACTGCTTCTCAAAGGAGAGGATATTTTCAATCGTGGCCCCCCGGAAGCGGTAGATGGACTGGTCGTCGTCGCCCACCACGCAGAAGTTCTCATAGCCTCCCGCCAGGGTGGAAGCCAGAAGATACTGCAGATTGTTGGTATCCTGATACTCGTCAATCAATACATAACGGAATTTCCGCTGATAATATTCCCGTACATCATCAAACCCCTTCAACAGCCGGACGGTGTGCAGGATGATGTCGTCAAAGTCCAGGGCGTTTGCCTCCCACAGGCGGCGCTGATACTCCAAATAGACCTTGGCGATTTTGGCCAGCCGGAAGTCCCCGGACTTCTCGCACTCCTCCAGATACTCGGGTGCAAGCTTCATGGCGTCCTTGGCCCGGGAGATATACCCCAGGATGGAGCGGGGGGCAAACTGCTTGTCATCCAGGTTCTGCTCCTTCACAATATCCTTCAGCACCCGGAGGGAGTCGTCGGTGTCATAGATGGTAAAGGAGGAGGCAAAGCCCAGCTTGTCAATGTCCCGGCGGAGGATACGCACACAGGCAGAGTGAAAGGTGCTAGCCCACACGTCGTTGCCAGCGGGACCCAGCATGGCGGCCAGGCGGTCCTTCAGCTCTCCGGCGGCCTTGTTGGTAAAGGTAATGGCCAGAATGGTCCAGGGGGCGGCGGGGTCCAGGCGGCACAGCCGCTCCTGACGAGCCCGGTCCCCCTCTCCCGTCCGGACATACTCCTCCAGAAAGATCAGGTCCTCCTCCGTGACAAACGCCGGAACCTCCTCGCTGTCCGACCCCCGGCCATACTTCATCAGGTTGGCGATGCGTTGAATCAGCACCGTAGTCTTGCCGCTCCCCGCTCCGGCCAGCAGAAGGAGGGGCCCCTCGGTTGCCAGTGCCGCCTTCTGCTGCTCCGGGTTGAGCCTGGCGAAGTCCCGGGCGATTGCCCCCCTGCGAGCCTTGCAGAAGCGCAGTTCCTGTTCGTGGTTCAGCATATGTACACTCCTATTTTCTGAATGATTGCGGGGACGGCCGCAGGCCGTTTCTTCATTGTACCCCAAACCCGCCCTCCGGTCAACCAAAGAAAAGGGACATATCCCCCGACTGCCCCGCATAGACTGGAGCTGTGGACGGGCTAAGAGGAAAGTGAAACCAATTTGTAACCAATTTTTTACTGTCTCGTAACGGCTCCGACAAGAAGGTAACAGAACATTCGTGCTAAGATAGAGTTACAATCAGGAAAGGAGGTCCCCTCATGAAAAAATTACTGCTGACCGCTCTGATTACCTCCCTGCTCATCCTGCCCTTTGGCGGTACGGCGCTGGCCGTCCCCGAGGAGGCCGCCGCTCCCGTACCGGTAAACGAATATCTGCCCGGCCGGGTTCCCGCCCGGACGGACGCGGCGGAGGCCATGTCCCCCGCCCTCCATGCGGTAATCCTGGCTATGATGAATCAGGAGGCCTCCCGTTTTCGCTCCAGCGACAGTCTGCTGGCCTGGGAGAGCCTGTATAACTTTCTCTCCCTCTACGGACAGATGGACAACCGGGGTGCGTTGGAGGACGATGTGCTTCTCCTCCCCCAGGAGACCGCCTGGGATTATGCCGCCGCGCTGGACCTGAACCTGGAGCAGATGGGCGGTCTGCCCGCCGGGATTTTGGACCGGCTGGGTTATAACAACGTCTCCCGCTGTTATGAGGTAACCCCCGGGGACGACGGTCTGTCTCAGATTCAAGTGCGTTCCGTCACCCCCGCCGCCTCCGGGCTCCGGCTTACCGGCGCCTTGGTCTACGCCCCTGACAACCGCGACCTGGTCCAGTTCCAGGCCACGCTTCAGCCCCGGGACAACATGTTCGGCTACGCCCTTACCGGGCTGAGCCTGACCGATTAAGAACCGTGAAGCAGCCGCCCCCCGGCTTGGCCGGGGGGCGGCTTTCATTTCGATTTCGTTACTTCTGAAACACTTCGTTCATCTCCTGGAAGCACTTGGGACAAACATTCTTCCCACGGAACTCGATAATGTCCTTTTCGCTGTCACAGAAGATGCAGGCAGGCTGAAACTTCTTTAACACGATAGCAGGACCGTCCATGTAGATCTCTAGGGAATCCTTCTCCTCAATGTCAAGCGTGCGTCGCAGTTCGATGGGCAGTACAATGCGGCCCAGTTCGTCCACCTTTCGGACAATCCCAGTGGATTTCATGTAATTGCCTCCTTTTTATCTGTCCCGAACCCGGGGTCCATGGGCTAGCCCCGGCACATTGTTTTCTCACCACTATTCTAGCGGTAAAAAAAAGCCGTGTCAACTGTTTTTATCGGGCAAAATAGTATAAAAAATGTAGAATTTTTGTGAATAAAGGGGGAGTTCCTGGTTTTTCCTGTAAATTTCTGGTTTTCTGCATACATGATTTTCCAATTGTCCCCGTATAAATAGGACAAGGGAGGTGGAAAAACCATGACTATGACAGTAATTTGGACGGGGATGGTCGCCCTGTCCATCCTCTGCGCACTGGCCACCGGTCGGGGACCGGAGGTGGCGGCGGCGGCAATGGAGGGCACGTCCGCAGCTGTGCAGCTGGTCCTGTCCATTGCGGGAATGCTGTGCCTGTGGACGGGAGTGATGGAGGTGATGCGCCAGTCGGGGCTGGCCGACAAGCTGTCCCTGCTGCTCTCCCCCGTCCTGCGCCGGCTCTTCCCACAGGCGGCCCGGGATCGGGCGGCGATGGACGCCATCTCCGCCAATGTGTCCGCCAATCTGCTGGGCCTGGGCAGCGCCGCCACCCCGCTGGGGCTGGAGGCCGCCCGCCGGCTGGCCGGGAAGAGCCCCGGCGTGGCTTCGGACAGCCTTTGTATGCTGGTGGTGTGTAACACCGCCTCCATCCAGCTCATTCCCACCACCGTAGCCTCTGTCCGGGCTGCAGAGGGGTGCCTCACCCCCTTTGACATTCTCCCCGCCGTCTGGCTGGCCTCCGCCCTGTCGGTGGGGGTAGGAATTTTGGCCTGCAAAATGTTTGCCTGCATTTGGAGGAATTGACAATGGACCTGTTTTTTACCATGCTGGTTCCGCTCACTATTGGCTCCATCGCCATCTACGCCGCCTTTCGCCGGGTGGACGTGTACACCGCCCTAATCCAGGGGGCGGGGTCGGGCCTGGAGACCCTCACCCGCATCATTCCCGCCCTGATCGGGCTGATGACGGCGGTGTATATGCTCCGGGCCTCCGGGGCGCTGGAGCTGCTGGCTGCGGCTTTGGCTCCGGTTCTGGACCGGCTGGGCCTGCCCTCCGAGCTGCTGCCCCTCATGCTGGTACGGCCCATCAGCGGCTCCGCCGCCCTGGGGGTGGGCGCGGAGCTCATTTCCACCCACGGCCCCGACTCCGAGCTGGGCCGCACCGCCGCCGTCATGCTGGGCTCCACTGAGACCACCTTCTACACCATCGCCGTCTACTTCGGCGCCGTGGGTATTACCAAGACCCGCTACGCCGTCCCCGCCGCTCTGTGCGCCGATTTGACCGGCTTTCTGGCCGCCGCCTGGGC
>JAAWCR010000010.1 GCA_022793355.1 Lawsonibacter sp.
GGCCAGGGGCAGGCCCTTCATCACGGTGAGCAGGGTAATCAGGCTGCCGTACACCCGGCCAGTATAGCCCAGGACCAGCTCGGCCACGTCGGGTTTTTTCTACTGAGGCATGATGGAGGAGCAGGTGGAATAGGCGTCTTCCAGGTCCACAGATTTGAATTCCCAGGAGCACCACAGAATGATCTCCTCGGAGAATCGGGACAGGTGCATCATCAGGATGGACAGGGCGGACAGCAGCTCAATGGCGTAGTCCCGGTCGGAGACGGAATCCATAGAGTTGTCGGTGGGCTTGGCAAAGCCCAGGGCGGCGGCGGTCTCAAACCGGTCCACCGGGTAGGTGGAGGTGGCTAAGGCCCCGGCCCCCAGAGGGCACTCGTCCAGCCGCTCCAGACAGTCCTCCAGCCGGGTAACGTCCCGCTTGAACATGTTGGCATAGGCCATCATATAGTGGCCGAAGGTGGTGGGCTGGGCCCGCTGGAGGTGAGTGTAGCCAGGCATGACCGTTTCCAGGTTGGCCTTGGCCTTCTTCACCAGCACCTTTTCCAGGTCAAGCACTTGGCGGATGAGGGCGGGGATCTCCTGCTTCACATACAGCCGGGTGTCCACCGCCACCTGGTCGTTCCGGGACCGGGCGGTGTGCAGCCGTTTTCCGGCCTCTCCCACCCGCCGGGTGAGCTCCGCCTCAATATTCATGTGGATGTCCTCATTCTCCAGGGAGAACTCCACTCCGCCAGCCTCGATGTCGGCCAGAATGGCCTTTAATCCGGTGACGATAGTTTCCGCCTCGTGGGCCTCAATGATGCCGGTTTTGCCCAGCATCTCGGCGTGGGCAATGGACCCGGCGATGTCCTGCCGGTAAAGCCGGGCGTCGAAGCCGATGGAGGAGTTAAAGTCGTTGACAAGGGTGTCGGTTTCCTTTTGAAACCGTCCGGCCCAGAGTTTCATAGTAATCGCTCCTTATTGAAATTCCCTTGTTCCCGCAGGGGTTACAGCTTCCCCTGCTCCCGCAGGGCCTGAACCTTGTCGGGCAGGCCCCAGAGGTTGATGAAGCCCTGAGAATCCATCTGGTCATAGTCGCTCTCCTCAAAGGTCACCAGATTTTCGGAGTACAGGGTGCAGGGGGAGGTGACGGAGGCGGTGATGATGTTGCCCTTGTAGAGCTTAAGCTTCACGGTTCCGGTGACATACTTCTGGGTGTCCACGGCGAAAGCGGTGAGGGCCTCCCGCAGGGGGGTGAACCACTTGCCGTTATACACCAGGTCGGCAAAGTCCACAGCCAGCTTGCTCTTCATATGCTTGGTGTCCTTGTCGATGGTGATCATCTCCAGGACCTCGTGGGCCCGGTAGAGGATAGTGCCGCCGGGCGTCTCATATACCCCCCGGTCCTTCATGCCAACCAGCCGGTTTTCTACGATATCCAGCAGGCCGATGCCGTTTTTGCCGCCCAGGTCGTTGAGCTTGCGGATGATGTCAGAGGCCTTCATTTTCTCCCCGTCCACAGCCACGGGCCAGCCCTTTTCAAAGTCCAAGGTGACGTAGGTGGGGGCGTCGGGAGCGCATGCGGGGGAGACTCCCATCTCCAAAAAGCCGGGCTCGTCGTATTTCGGTTCGTTAGCCGGGTCCTCCAGATCCAGGCCCTCGTGGCTCAGGTGCCACAGGTTCTTATCTTTGGAGTAGTTGGTCTCCCGGGAGATTTTCAGGGGGACGTTGTGGGCCTCGGCATAGTCGATCTCCTCGTCACGGCCCTTGATGTCCCACTCCCGCCAGGGGGCGATGATTTTCATCTCGGGGGCGTAGCGCTTGATGGCCAGCTCAAAGCGGACCTGGTCGTTTCCCTTGCCGGTGCAGCCGTGGCAGATGGCGTCGGCCCCCTCAGCCTTGGCAATCTCCACCAGCCGCCGGGCGATGATGGGCCGGGCGAAGGCGGTGCCCAGGAGATAGTCCTCATACTTGGCCCCCATCATCATGGAGGGGATAATCACCTCGTCCACCATCTGGTCAGTGAGGTCTTCCACGTAGAGCTTGGAGGCGCCGGTTTTAATGGCCTTCTCCTCCAGGCCGTCCAGCTCGGTGCCCTGACCCACATCACCGGAGACGGCGATGATCTCAGGGTTGTTGTAGTTCTCCTTCAGCCAGGGGATGATGATGGATGTATCCAAACCGCCGGAATATGCCAGCACTACTTTTTTTATATCAGCCATGATAATTACCCTCCAAAATTCCGGGTCGGGGCGCAAATTCGCCTCCGCCGTGTTTTATGGGGACAGTCTATCACGCTTTTCTCCGGAATACAAGTGAATTTTTGCATGAGTATACAGTTTATGCCTGGATTTTTCCGGGTATTTTCACTAAAAATGTATATAAAGATGAATATACCGGTTTTTTATTCATTTGATTGTCCCGTAAGATCTTCCCAGGAAAGTATTCGGGTGCAGACCCGCTCCAGCAGCCGGAGGTCGTGGCTGACAACCAGAAACCCCAGCTCACGCGCCTGCCCCTGGTCCAGCAAAAACCGCCACAGCCGGGCCTGCGTGATAAGGTCCAGCATGGCGGAGGCCTCGTCACACAGCAAAAAGCGCAGCTCCGGCCTCATGGCCCGGGCTACGCAGATACGCTGGAGCTCGCCGCCGGAAAGCTGGGGGGGACGGCGCTCCAGCCAGCTGTCTGAAATGCCCAGGCCGTCCAGTACGGCCCGGTCCACGGGGCCCGCCTCATACAGGGTGGTCCTCAGCCGGAGCAGAGGGTCCACCCCCTCCTCCGGGTGCTGCCACAGCAGCTGTACCGGGCAGAAGCCCCGATATTGGGCGATGGGAACGCCGTCCAGCAGCACCTGCCCGCTGGATGGCGTCTCCCACCCGGCCAACAGCTTGCATAGGGTGGTCTTGCCCCGGCCGCTGGGGGCGGACAAGCCCACCCGCTCCCCGGTGTGCAGGGTGAGGTCAACTCCCTCCAGAACCGGAGGGCTCCCCCGGCGCGGGTAGCGGAAGGTGAGGTGTTTGGCTTCCAGAGTCATGGGTAGTCTCCATTCCAGTAAAGTTCAGGGGTGTTGTGTGGTTCACGTATGTCCGCTTTATTGAAACTCGTTTTCCGGCATGGCCCGCCACAGGGCCCGGGCGTAGGGACCGCCCTCCCCGCTTTGAAACCGGGAGGCGGTGAGCTCCTCCACCGTTCGCCCGTCCCGGAGCACCGCCAGCTTGTCGGCCACGGACACGGCCAGCCGCAAATCGTGGGTGATGAACAGTACCCCCGCCCCCTGGCCGGCCAGCTCCCGGAAGTGGCCCAGCACCTGCCCGGCAGTCCGTGGGTCCAGGCCGGGGGTGGGCTCGTCGGCCACAATCAGCCGGGGGCTGTCCGCCACCGCGGCGGCAATGAGCACCCGCCGGGCCATCCCGCCGGACAGCTGAAAGGGGTAGAGCTCCTCCGTCTCGGCCCCCAGGCCGTAGCGCTCCAGCGCCTCCCGGCAGCGCCGGCGGGAGGCGGCGTCCCGACGGCCCCGGCGTATCTGCGGCCCCACCCGCAGCATGGGGTCCAGATAGGTGACCCCCTGGGGAATCAGGGCCAGCTCCCGGCCCCGAAGGGCCTCGGCCCGGCGCGCCGTGAGCGGCGCGCCGTCATACAAAATCTGCCCCGACACCTGGGCGTTTGGGGGCAGAACGCCCAAAATGGCGTGGGCCAGCAGGCTCTTTCCCGAGCCGCTGTTCCCCACCACCGCCGCCACCTGTCCCGGCTCCACGGTGAGGGAGAGATCCGCCACAGGGGTCAATGTCCCCTGTCCCGGCTCACAGCGGGAAAAGGAAACGCACAGGTGTTTTACCGCTAAGATTGGTTTCATGGATTCCTACCAACTCCCGTACCGTATCGTCAAATAACTGGAACAACATTGGCGCGGCTGTTCGGACAAACTTCGTCCGCCGGCGCGTCAAACACGCCGCGCTTGATTACAACAGGCGCAGCCGTTCCCCCGCCAGGGCGAAGAGCAGCACCACCAGTACCAGGGCCAGCCCCGGAAACAGGGCCAGCCACCACCGCCCGGTGGACAGATAGGCCATACTCTCCTCCAGAATCACGCCAATAGCGGGCTGTTCCGGGGGGAGACCGAAGCCCAGAAAGGTAACGCCGGCCTCGTGGAGAATGGCGTGGGGAAATTGCAGTACAAGTCCTGTGAAAAATTGGGGGAGCAGATGGGGAAACAGGTGGTTTCGCAGTAAAGTCCACCGGGAGGCTCCCAGCCGCCGGGCCATTTGGACGTAGGGGGCCTGACGCAGTTGCAGCGCCTCGCTCCGGACCAGCCGGGCCAGGGCGGTCCAGTGGGTGAAGGCCACCCCGATAGTCACCCCCCAGAAGCCCCGCCCGCAGGCGATGGAGATCAGGAGGACGAGCAGGATGTGGGGGAGGCCCATCACCAGGTCGATCAGCCAGGAGATCAGGGCGTCAGCCCACCCCCCGAAGGCGGCGCAGGCCGTCCCAAGAGTCAGGGCGATGACCGCGCTGACGGCGGCGGTGAGGGCTCCCACCCGGATGCTGAGGGACAGGCCTGCCAGGGTGCGGGCCAGCATATCCCGGCCCATCCAGTCTGTGCCGAAGAGAAATTCGGCGCAGGGCGGAAGGTTTTTTTGGGTGAAATCGGTGGCCGCCGCCTCCCTGGACGCCAACGCGCCCAACAATACGATGGTAAGAAGCAGAACGCAGACCGCTCCCAGCGGAGCCAACGCGGCTTTTCGGCGGTTCATCCCTTTGCGGCCCCCCTTCGGATGCGGGGGTCGATTACGCCGTAGAGGAGGTCGGCGGCAAGATTGCCCCCAAAGACCAGGGCGGCGGTTACCACCGTTACCCCCAGCAGCAGGGGCATGTCGCTGCCCAGGCCGGCGGCCACCGCCGCCTGGCCCAATCCGGGGTAGGAGAAAACCTGTTCCACCAGCACCGAGCCCCCCACAATTTCGCTGATGGAGGCGAATTGCAGGGTTACGGCGGGTAGAGCTACGTTGCGCAGTACGTGGCGGCGGACGAGAGCCCGCTCCCCCCGGGCCCGGGCGAACAGAATATAGTCGCTGTCCATCACGTCCGCCGCCTTCTCCCGGGTGTGCAGGGCGATGCCGGCCGCCCCGGTGACGGACAGGGTGAGGGCGGGCAGGAGGGCGTGGCGCAGCCGGTCGGCCAGGGTCACGCTGTCCGCCAGGCTCCCGATGGGTACGGCGAAGCCGATGGGAAGTATCCTCAGCCACACGGAGAAAATCACCACCAGCATCAGGGCCAGCCAGAAGGAGGGCGTGCTGGAGAGAACCAGGCAAAATCCCCGAATCAGCTTGTCCGGCCACCGGCCCCGCTGGGTCCCGGCGAGCACGCCCAGGGTCAGTCCCAGCGTCCCGGACAGCACCCAGGCGGTAAGAAGCAGCCACAGGGAGCTGCCCAGCCGCTGGCCGATTACCTCCAGCACCGGCCGGCGATAGAGCAGGGAGGTTCCAAAATCCCCCCGGAGGGCGGCCTCCAGCCAGTTCAGATACCGCTCCGCCGCCGGGGTGTTTACCCCCCAGTAGTTCTCCAGCCTGGCAATCTGCTCCGGGCTCATGGCCCCCAGCGCCGCCTGGCCCACGTTGGTCTGGAGGGGGTCCAGCGGGGAGGCGCTCATCAGCAGAAAGGCGGTCAGGCTCACCCCCAGCAGGAGGAGGGCCATGCGGACCAGCTTGTTCGCGGCAAATTGCAGTCGATGTCTCATTTCCAGCTCCATTGGTCGATGTTGTTGACGATGGACCACCCGTGGCCGTGGGGGTGAATTTTCTGCTGGGCCACGTGCAGGTCCTCCCGGACCCAGTACAGGTGGTCCACGTTCACCAGCCACACCCAGGGCACATCGGCGGCGATCTCCTCCTGAGCCCGCTGCCACAGGGTATAGGACTCCTCCAGGCCGGTGCAGGCCAGGGCGGCGTCCATCAGTTCATCTGCCTTTTGATTGGCGTAGGGGGAGTACCGGGCGCTGCTGAGGCCGGGAGCGGTGTGGTAGATGTTATAAAGCTCCATAGGGGTGTGGGCCCCCCAGCCCCAGACCAGGGGATTGGACAGCGCGTCGTCATAGGCGGTGTCCCAGCCCACGCCCCGGATGCCCGCCTCAATGCCAAGTTCTCCCAGTTGATTGGCCAGCTCGGCGGCAAGGCCCTGGCGAACCGAGTCCCCGGCAGTGTAGTGGATGGTCAGCGCGGCCCGTACCCCATCCTTTTCCCGGATGCCGCCGGCCCCGGGAAGCCAGCCCGCCGCGTCCAGCAGCGCGGCGGCTTTCGACCGGTCACACTCCACCTCATTGACTGAGCTGTACCAGGGCATTCCGTCGCAGACGCTGTAGGCGGGGGTGCCATAGCCGTTGAGCACGTTGTCGATCATAGCCTGCCGGTCAATCCCCAGGTTGATAGCCTGACGGACCATCCTGCTGTCGCCGGTGAACCCATTGCCGGTCCGGACAGCGGAGAACGAAGCAAAATCAGCGGGCAGGTTGATCCCCCGGTTGTCCACCGTGCGGACGGCCAGGAGGGAGTAGCCGTCCACGCTCTGGTCGGAATAGGTGGCGGAGGTGTAGGCCACATCCGCCTGCCCCGCCTGGACGGCCAGAAAGGCGGCGTCCTCCTCCATGAACAGGATGGTCACCTTTTCCATCCGGGGCTGCTGGCCGTAGTAGTCCAGGTTGTACTCCAGAATAACCTGCTGGCCCCGGTCCCACTGCTTCAGGACGTAC